>NZ_JANFZX010000087.1:0-7111 GCF_024461615.1 Anaerotruncus sp. DFI.9.16 | reverse complement strand
CACTCATAATAGAGAATCCGGCCCGAAGGCCTGGAGGGCCGGGTCCGTGAAGCGGGAACCAAAGGGTCGGCGAGACCCTTTGAGCGCGTCGGCCGAGGGCAGCTTCGCCGAAAGGCGAGAAGCGCTATATGGCCCGTTGGTCAAGCGGTTAAGACACCGGCCTCTCACGCCGGTAACGCGGGTTCGATTCCCGCACGGGTCACCAAAGATCTAAAGCGCGAGAGCGCTTGAGATAGAGCTGTGCCGAGGGCACTCCTTATCCGGAATTTGGTCCGAGGGCCGAAAGCTTGAGGGCGAAGGGCCGGGCAGGCTGTGATGCCGAAGGCATTCCTTATTCAGAATCCGGTCCGAAGGCTTGGAGGACCGGGTCGTCGCAAGACGACACAAGCCAGGATCCAAAGGGCTGGCAAGCCCTTTGAGCGAGCGTCGCCGCAAAGCGGCGCTCCGGCGAAGCCGGGCAGCGAGCCGTATGGCTGGTGTATATGACGCTGAGGTCCCACCTGTTCCCATCCCGAACACAGAAGTTAAGCTCAGCGGTGCCGACAATACTTGGAGGGTGACTTCCCGGGAAGATAGGTCTATGCCAGCTCCTGCCAGCGTACAATTGTTTTGTACGCTGGCATCTCAAATTCTTCATATTCCTCCTTAGCTCAGTCGGTAGAGCATGCGGCTGTTAACCGCAGGGTCGTCTGTTCGAGCCAGACAGGGGGAGCCATTCGTTGGTGCATATGACGCTGAGGTCCCACCCGTTCCCATCCCGAACACGGAAGTTAAGCTCAGCGGTGCCGAAAATACTTGGAGGGAGACTTCCCGGGAAGATAGGACTGTGCCGGCGCAAAAAGCAGCAACAGCAATGTTGCTGCTTTTTCTTTTTCCCGGCCGCGGGCCCTTGCGCCGGGAGGAGCGGAGTGATAGGATGAAAGAGAACTGAAAAAGAACGGAGCGGATGCGATATGGCCAACCTGACCGTTACGCTGGAAACGATGGAAGCGCAAGAAATCCACGGCGTCTGGGGCAAATCGAGCGACCGGACGGTCTCGAAGGATATCCCCCGCCTCTCGGCGGAATATTATCAGGCCGTCGGGAAAAAAGAGGGGGAGGTCCTGCCTTTTTATGTCCTCTCCCGGAATTACGACCCGCGGACGGAGGCGTTCGAGCTTTTGATCGCGGGGGATTTGGCGGCCCCGCCGCTCGCCGCCTTCACGCTGGAGGCAGGCCTTTACGCACGGATCACCGTCCGCCCCAAGCTCGGGTTTCTGTGGGGCCCGGCGGTGGGGGAGGCCAAGCGATATTTCTATACGAAGTGGCTTCCCGGGAGCGGCTATGCGGCGCGCAACCTGGAATATGAGCTGCACACCGAAAAGAGCGTGGGCAAAGCCCCGTCGATTGACCTGCTCTTCGCGGTCCGCGGCAAGGACTGAGACCCAACGTCTAAAAAAGAAGCCCCCCTTGCAGAGGGCTTCTTTTTTAGATGACGCCGAACCGGCGCAGCGCGTTTTGGATACCGTCGTGGTCGACGTCGTCGGTGACGTAGTCGGCGGCCTGCCGAACCTCCTCGCCCGCGTTTCCCATCGCGACGCCCACGCCCGCGAAGCGCAGCATCTCGATGTCGTTGCCGCCGTCCCCGAAGGCCATCGTATCCGAGGCCGGGATGCCGAAGTGGGCGAGCATCTTTTCAATCCCGATGCGTTTGGAGCCGCCGCGCGGGGTGATGTCGGAAAAGTAGGGGCTCCACCGGGTGGCGGCGCAGCCGGGCATCCGCGAGAGGGGGTAGGACTCCTCCTCGGGGGTGAGGAAAAAGTTGAGCTGGTAGACGTCGTGGTGGAGCGCGCGGTGGTAGTCCGCCACCTCGGGCAGCGGAAGATTCACCGCCTTGTGGGCCGAACGCATGTTGTCGTCGATCCGGTTGGCGTAGATCCGGTCCTTCTCCATGAAGAGGCAGGGGAAGGGGTCGCGGTCGAGCAGCTCCACGAGCGCGCGGATGTCGGCGGCGGGCACGCAGTTCTGGTGGACCATGCCCTCCCGCGTATAGCAGTACTGCCCGTTGAGCGTGATATAGCCGTCGTAGGGGAAGTCGCCGAGGACGTGCCCCTCCTGCATGACGGAGGTGTGCCGTCCGGTGGCGATGAAGAGGAGGACCCCCTTCCGGCGTGCCTCGTCAAGCGCGCGCCAGGTGCTTTCGGGGATGCGGTGGGTCGAAAAGCTCACCAGCGTCCCGTCGATGTCAAAGAAGATTGCCCGAATCAAGCAGAAACCCCGCCTTTCCGCCGCCCTCGGCGGCAAAAGATTCAGAACTCCCGGTAGAGGGCGGCCACCCGCCCGAGGACGACCACATGGTCGGTATAGATCGGCTCCATCGCGTCGTTCTCCGGCTGGAGGCGGTAGCCGCCGTTCTCCTTGTAAAAGCGCTTGACGGTCGCCTCGTCGTCCACCAGCGCGACGACGATCTCGCCGTTGCGGGCGGTCTCGCAGCGCCGCGCCACGATCAGGTCGCCGTCGAAGATGCCGACGTTGATCATGCTGTCCCCCCGCACCCGCAGGGCGAAGAGCTCCTTCGCGTCCCCGCGCAGCGCGACAGGCAGGTAGTCCTCGATGACCTCCTCCGCCAGGATCGGCTGTCCGGCGGCCACCGCGCCGACGACGGGGACCCGCGTCACCTCGCTGTGGGGCAGGCGGATCGAGCGGTTGAGGTTGTCCTCCCGCAGGATGTAGCCCTTCTCCTGGAGGCTCGTGAGGTAGCGGTGCACGGTCGAGGTCGATTTGATCCCCAGCCGCGCGCAGATCTCCCGGACGCTGGGAACCACCCCGGCGTCAATCGATGTGCGGATGACCTCGAGAATGTCGGCCTCCCGCGGTGACAGCTGCTGCATATGGGCACCTCCCGCATGGTTTGTTTTCGGTTCCAGTATAGCAGAAGACGTCCCAAAATGCAAACGTATGTTCTAAAAACTTTAACAGGATGAAACGGGTGTTACCAATATTCAAATTTCGTTTATAAAAAGAGTGACTTTTCTTTAAAAAGTAGCCATGAATCCTTAACAAACCACCCGGAAAAATGGTTATAATAAAGATGTACTCAAGATTAGCCGCAAACATTTTGAGTATCTCTACCCTCCTCAAAACACACCTCAAACAGCTTGGACCGGATGTTGCAGAGCATCCGGCCCTTTTTTTGCGCCGCGAGGCGTCCGGGCCGCCCGCTCAGATGGGCAGGCCGAGCACGCCGCGCGCGAGCCAGACGAACGCGCCGAGCAGGAGGACGAGCACCGGCTGGTGCAGCAGGTAGATCCAGAGGCTTTTGCGCCCGACCGTCTGGAGGGCGGGAAGGCGTCCCCGGTAGCAGAAAGGGGGCAGCCTGCCCGCGCGCGCCCACACCCCGAGATAGGACCCCGCGAAAAAGAGAAGGGTCCAGGGGAGGATGGGGAAGTAGTCGGCGGATTCAAACCAGGGCTGGGGAAACCCGAGGGGGAAGAGCCAGGGGCTGGCGGTGTACCAGCTTTCGGGCAGCTGCGCGGCGAGGGGCGGAAAGCCGAAGACGCCGTCCGGCACCCTCCGGCAGAAAAAGAAGAGGGTGAAAAAGAGGAGGAACCCGGCGGCGGTGGGGATCCGGTCGAGCAGGGGGCGCAGCAGCGCGAAGAGGACCATGCTCGCGCCGAGCAGGTGGAGGATGCCAAAGCGGTCGGGCACCATCGGGAGCAGGCCGGTGACGAGAGTGATGAGCAGTCCGCAGGCGAAACAGGCGAGCCCGCGCCGCAGGTTGCTGCGGGAGTAACGGGAGACGGCGCCCGAAATGAAGACGAAGAGCCCGGCGAAGAGGGGCTGCAGGAACTTCTGGAGCAGCGGCGCGTCGAAGATGGGGATCCTGACGCCGTAGACGGCGATCAGGTCGAAGGCGCCGTGGTAGATGACGACCAGCAGGATGGACAGGCCCCGCAGCTCGTCGAAGAGCAGGACGCGGCCGGGTTTCCCGGCGGAGTGGGACTGGGGCATGGCGCAAACCTCCTTGGCGAAAATGGAAAGGAACCCCCGGTTCCGGCGGCGCGGCCGAAAACAGGAAAAAATTCCCTGCCTGCATTATAGCACAGCCGCGGGCTTTTGGGGGACTTCCGGCGGCAAAACGGCGGAAAACCCGCCGCAGGCCGGGGCGGGCGCTGGCCCTTCCTCCGGACAGGATAGCATGTCCGCGCCGCGAAAACGCGGCAAAAAAGGGGCCTCGCGGCCCCTTTCCCTCAAATCTTCGGAATGTACTGGTCGATGACGTCCCGCGCGGCGTCGGTGTCCGCGAGCATGAGCATGATGAGATAGCCGCCCTGCTCATAGATGACCGCGTCCTGCGCGATCTGGTGGGCGTCGTAGACGTCATAGTTTTCAAACTCCTTGGCGCGGTTGAGCTTCACCTGCTCAAGCGCGTCGCGCACCTTGGGCTCCATCCCCTCGGACGGCTTGAGGATGAAGACGTCGGCCAGCCCGAAATCCCCCGAGGAAAAACGCACCCAGTAGCTGTCGAGCATCGAGACGTCGAGGAAAAATTTATCGGTCAGGTCGTCGTCCGACGCGTCGGTGAGCCCGCGGACGGTCACGTTCTCGTAGATTTTTTCGATCGCCGTTTCCGGTTCGGCGGTCTCCACAAGGGGACCGGCGCTTTCGACGGCGGCGTTCTGCCCGGGCCCCTCCGAACGGCAGCCCGTCAGGCAGAGGAGCAGCGCGCAGAGGAGCGCGATGGTTCTTTTCAAGGCGGAAGCCTCCCTTCCGGCCGTTTCGGCACCTTTTAAGTATAACGGATTTCGCCGGTTAGTCAAGCGGGCCGCCCGGGGCGCCCGCGTTCTTGCAAAAACCGGCGCGATTTGCTATCATTAGCAAAGGCGATTCTATAGGGAAAGGGCGTTTGACATGGATACGTTTTGGGGACTTTTGATTTTTTTCGGCGTGGCGGTGCTGGCCGCCGGCGCCGCGCTGGTGCTCTACAAAAAACTGCACCCCCGCACGGAGGATTCGGAGCGCAGGAAGGTTTCGCGCGTGCTGCGCAGTTTTGCCGCGCCGCGCGGCTGCAAGGTGATCGACAGCCCCGTGCTCGTCTCGAACGGTCTTTCCGGCTGGGCGGACCACATCCTCGTGGGCTATTTCGGCGTTCTGCTCGTCTATGACCTCTGCTACGCCGGGGAATACTTCGGCGGGCTCGACGAGGAGCAGTGGGTCATCGCGGACGAGGGCAAGCGGTATTCGGTGCCCAACCCGCGCAGGGCGGCGGCCCAGTGCTCCGGCCGGGTGCTCACCCTCTGCCGGGACGCAGGACACCGGGTGCCGGTCGAGCAGGTTGCGGTCATCACCTTTAACGACAAGAAGACGATCAGCTATATCAAATCTCCGGAGGTCATCAAGATGGGCAAGCTGCGCGGCTACCTGAACCGCGCGCGGTTCGACGAGGACCGAGGGGTCAACGTCGAGGCGGTGGCGGCGGTGCTGGAAGCCGCCCGGAAGAATTGAGGGGAGTAGGGATGGAAGAACGGTATATGCTGGAACTGCGCGGCGTCAGCCGCCGCATCAGCAGCGAATTTTATCTGCGGGGGATCAACCTCGCGCTGCGCCCCGGCGAGGTGCACGCGCTGGTGGGGCGCAACGCCTCGGGCAAAAGCACCCTCTTTTCCACGATCATGGGCGTTTTTACGCCCGACAGAGGGCAGGTGCTGATTGACGGGCAGCCCGCCGAGATCCGAAACACCTCCGACGCGGTCAAAAACGGGCTGATCCTCGTGGCGCAGCACCAGCAGATGTTTGCGAATCTGCCGGTCTATGAGAACCTCTTTTTTGGCAACGAGCTGCGCATGGGCGGCAAGCTCGGACTGGTGGACAACAGGCGGATGCTCCATCGGTGCGAGGAGGTCTTCCGCCAGATGAACGTCCAGATCGACCCGCGCGCGCCGATGGGCAACCTCACCGACGCGGAACGCCAGCTCACGGCGATCGCCCGCGCGATCGTCACCGACGGGCGGATCATCCTGCTGGACGAGCCCTCCACCCACCTCAACGAGAGCGAAAAGCAGCGGCTTTACGACGCGATTGCCGGGCTCAAGCAGGAGGGCCGCGCCTTCCTGATCATTTCCCACGACCTGAACGAGGTGCTCGCGGTCGCGGACACGATCTCGGTCATGGAGGACGGGGAGATCGTGCGCAGCGCGCCCGCCGGTGAATTCGACGAGAAGGCGCTGATCGAGGCGGTCTACGGCATCAAATCGGAAAATATCTATTACCGCGAGCGGCCGGAGGCCGGGAAGGAGGTCCTGCGCCTCGAGGACTTCTCGGGGCCGAACTTCTCCGGCGTGAGCCTTTCGCTGCGCGCCGGGCAGGTGACCGCGTTCATGGGCGGCGCCCAGTCGGGCAAGCTCAGCGTCGCGCGCAGCCTCGCGGGGCTCTGCAAAACCGGCGGGCGGGTCTACCTCAACGGCGGGCTGCTCGAAATCCCCTCGCCGATCACCGCGGTGCGGGCGGGCATCGTGCTCGCGTCGAGCCAGGCGGACGAGGAGGAGATCCGCGAGAGCGAGATCGCGGTCAACGCGGGCAAGCGGGACACCTCCGCCAGCCGCATGGCGATCTCCGCCAAACGGCTGATGGCCAGCGTGGGCAAGGCCCTTGGCAACTACGTTATGCTCCGGCCGCAGCAGGAGTACATCACGGGCGGAAACCGCCAGCGGGAGCTGGTGGAACGCGCGATGCGCAAGCAGGCGTTCGTCTACCTGCTCTGCGAGCCGACCGCCGGCGTGGACATCCCCGCGAAGATGCGGCTCTATTTTGAGATGAACAAGCTCCTCCAGAAGGGCGCGGCCGTCCTCTGGCTCACCGCCGACATCGACGAGGCGTTCGGCCTCTGCGACAACATCGCCGTCATGCGGGATGGCAGGCTCGCGCTGAGCGGCTCCGCCGCCGGGCTTTCCCGCGAGGCGGTGCAGGAGGCGATCGGAGCCGCCGCTCAGTGAGCGGCGGAGTTTGTCGGTAGTCGACCGACAGTGAGTTCCTTTCTTGCTTGCCCAAGAAAGGAACCAAAGAAGGCACGAGGGGCTTCGCCCCTGCGACCCCCGCGCCGCCTCCGGTTGGCCTTCGGCCAAAGTCGGCGGCG
>NZ_JANFZX010000086.1:0-7418 GCF_024461615.1 Anaerotruncus sp. DFI.9.16 | reverse complement strand
CCCCGGGTCCCCACTATGTGGGAACCCGGGGGCGCTTTTTTGCATGACCGGATCACGGCTCGGAGGCGGCGGGCTGGACCCCGTGCAGCCGGATGGGCCTGTTGGCGCTGTAGAGGCTTCCGCCCGTGCGGTCGCGCACGGCGATCGAGACGGTGCAGACCTCCCCGTCGAGGGAAAAGCGGAGGGTGACCTGCTGGCCCATGTAGTAGCCGGGATCGTAGGCGAGCCCTTCGACAACCGGCGGGTCGGCGTTCCCGTCGACCGTCTTTTCCCCGTGACGGCCGGTGTAGGTGAGGATCGCGCCGTCCGCCGAGACGGAGACGCGGGAGGCGAAGGAGAGCTCGTTGCCAAGCGCCTCCTCGATGCTGTTGGAGATCTTTTTCGCGTAGGAGAGGTCGATGCTGTGCGCGTGGATTTTCACAAAGCTCGGCAGCAGCGCGGCGATCCCCGCCATCAGCAGGGCGGAGACGGTCATCGCCACGATCATCTCGATGAGGGTGAAGCCCCTTTCTTTCCGCAGCAGGGCGCGCAGGCGGCTCATGGCGTTCCCCCCGTTTCCGCGGGCGCGTAGACGAATTTGCTCAGGCGAACCGTCCCGTCGCCATTTGATACCTCGTAGGTCACAAGCCGCAGCTCCTCGTTCACCGTTCCGCCGCTGACGAGGGAGAAATCCCGCGTCTCGTAGGGCGCGGAGAGGTCCGCGCCCGCCTCTTCCGAGAGGGCGATGACCTGGTTGACCGCGTTTTCCGACTGCTGGGTGCGGATCGTGATGCGCGACGCGGTGACGAAGAGGGCCGCGACGACCGTCATCACGAGCGCGAAGAGCAGCACGCCGAGCACCGATTCGATCAGCGTAAAGCCCCGTTTATCCCGGAGCGGCTTCCCAATTTTCCGGCGCATGGCTCAGTCCCCCTTTACAAACTGGCGCAGCTTCCACTTCCCGGCGTCCGCCGCCGCGTCGAAGGTGCTGTGGAACCGGATGACCACCTCCCGGCCGTCAAGCTGGCAGGTGACGGCCAGATCGGCCTCGAGCGTTCCGGAGGCGGTATATTTGCTGCGGTTGTCCGGGTCGGCGGGGTCCCGGCGGACGGTGACGTCCGAAAGGCAGAAGGAGGCGTCCATACGGACCGTCCGGCCGTCCGCGCCGGGGTCGGCCGGGTCCGCGACGGCGATCTCCTCCGATTCCAGGGCGTTCGCCGCGCCTCTCCCCGGCAAAAAGACCGAATCCCGGCCGTCGGGGATGCTGGCGGAAGCCGCGGCGGCCTGTTTCCACCCCGATACGAGCGGCTCGAACCGCCCCGCCTCCACCATGCCGTTGACCGATTCGGCCAGCGAGACGGCGTAGGAGTCGGTCTGCGCGCTGGCGAGCTTGCGCTCTGCGCTCTGCATGTTCGCGAGCGCCGCCGTCAGGAGAGTGAAGCCGAGCGCCGACAGAAAGGCGAAGACGCAGACGACCGTCAGCAGGACGTATCCCTTTTTGTTTCCGGTGCGCATGGCCCCGCCTCCCCGTATGTTTCAGTTGCCCTGTTCCTATCTGTCATCATACCAGAAACAGCGCCTTTTTTCAACCGCGCATCCCTTCCAGAATCAGGGCCCGGACTTGCGTAACCGCACAGAAAATGGTAGTGCAAACGTCCGCTCCACCCCAACTCCCCGCCCTATCCAAATGCGCGCTCTACCGGGGTAGACCTTGAAGCCGCCGGCGACCTCGGCATCAAAACGATCTGGGCGCTTTCACTGCCTGGAAAAACCGCGCCGATCACCGCCGGAGAGATCATCCTCGACACGATCGGCAACTGCCTGTCTGAACAGGAGGTGCTGTGATGGACAAATTAAAACTGGGCTTTGCCATGACCGGTTCCTTCTGTACCTGGGCGAAAGTGCTGCCGGTGATGGAGGAGCTTGCGGGGACCTACGACGTGTTCCCGATCCTCTCCCCGATTTCCTACGTCTCCGACAACCGCTTCGGCAAGGCCGCCGACTGGATCGAACGGATCGAGCGGGCGTGCGGCCGCAAGGTGTGGCACACGATCGAGGAGGTCGAGCCGATCGGCCCGAAAAACCTGCTCGACGCGATGGTGATCGTCCCCTGCACGGGCAACACCCTCGGCAAGCTCGCCAACGGTGTGAACGACACCCCCGTGACGATGGCCGCGAAATCGAATCTGCGCAACGGGAACCCGCTTTTGCTGGCGGTGTCGACCAACGACGCGCTCTCCGGTTCGGCGCGCAACATCGGCGTGCTGATGAACGCCAAGAACGTCTATTTCGTCCCGATGTCGCAGGACGACCCGGTCAAAAAGCCGACCTCGGTGGTGGCGCACTTCGACAAGGTGGGCGCGGCGCTCGAGGCCGCGCTCGCGGGAAAGCAGCTCCAGCCGGTCTATGCGTGACCCGATGAAACGATGAAGCCCCCGGCCGCGCAGGCGGACGGGGGCTTTTTGGCGTCACCGTTCCGGCAGAAGCCGGATGGTCCGCGCGATGCCGTCAAGCTGTTCGCCGGTGACGAGCCCCTCCTCGAAGGAGAACGCCACGTAGACGAGCAGCTTTTCGTCGTAGGAGAGGATGGCCGGGCTGTAGCGTTCGGGTCTGTCCGCCATGCTGACTCCCTCCCATTCGGGGCCGTCCGCCTTGCGCATCACCCGGCAGGTTGCGGTGCAGGTCGTCTCGGTCATCGTGACGGGGGTGTAGTCGTTGTCCCAGTTGACGACCGAACCGAGCATCAGCGGGCCGTAGATCATGCGGTGGAAGTTTTCCCCGGTCGTCGGCCCGGCGAAGGTGAAGGTCCCGCAGCCGACGCTGCCGACGCGGGTCTCCCCGTCATAGAGGTCCATCGGAGAGAAAAGGTCCCCGCCCGTCTCCGCCTGTGCGGGACTGCGGACCGTCCAGCCCTCGGGCAGTGCCATGCGCATCCGGAAGGGGGAGAGCTCTTGGCGTTCGTCGCCGTCAGCCCCCTCCCGGGAGGCGGGGAAAAGCACCTCCGCCTGCCGGAAGCCCGCCGGGGTCTCGATGGAGGGGACGGGCAGCGGCGGGCCGAAGGGACGCTCGCCCGCCGACAGCCTGATGCTGTCGGCAATTACGCGGAGCTGTTCGTCGGTGAGGGCGCTGTCGATCAGTTCGATGCCGGTGAAGTAGAGCAGGTCGAGGTCGCAGCAGAGTACGCCTTTGTTATAGTAGTCCGCGCCGTCCCCGAAAAGCCGCGCGGGGTAGCGGACCCGGCAGGTTGCGGAGACGGCCCGCCCCGTCTGGGCGACGAGGGTGTAGCTGTCGTCCCAGGTGCGAGAGCCGGTCATCAGCCAGCGGTAGTAGCCCTGGTAATCGGCCGGGGGCGCGTCGAAGCCGTAGTCCTCCCACGCCTCGATCGGTTCGTCGTCAAAGCGGTCGTACCCCACGGTGCCGACGCACTGCCCGCCGCGATAGAGGTTGACCGGCCCGCGGAGCATCTCCGCGTAGGTGCCCTCCCCTTCAGCGGGGAGCCGCGCGGTCCACCCCTCGGGGAGCAGCAGGTCGAGGGTGACGAGCTCCTCCGCGCGGTAATCCACCGCGCCGCTCCGGGCGGGCGGGAGCAGGTCGCCGTTTTCGTCCACGCGCAGGTCCTCGCCCGTCCCGACGCTCTCGCGGTTGTCCGGAAAGACGATATGCACCTCGCAAAAGCCCTCCGGTACGGCGGAAACAGCCGCCGCTTCTTCCTCCGCTCCGGACGCCTCCGCGGACGCCGCCGGCGCCTCCTGCGGCGCGGGCTGGGCCGGCGCGCATCCGCCCAGCGCAAGCAGGAGGGCCGCGCACAGTCCCGCCGCGCGGGCAACGCTCTTTTTCATTCCGGTTCCCCCAATCCAATCCGATTTGAATTCAGTATACCTCCCGCCGGCGGGGGACGCAAGATGAAAAAAGGACCCGGAGGTCACGGCGGAGCGTTTTGCCGGGCAGGAGGAGGATTTTCCGTGCCACCGCGTCCGCGTCGGTTTTGGCGGCCGGGCGGAGGGCGGCGGCCTGCGGGGCGGTTCCCAAAAGGGCGGACGGAGCGTCTTTTGGGGCCGGAAGGCTCAAAGCTTCCCTTTTCCAGTCACAAAATTAAAAAAACGCCGATCGATTACATCAAAAATAATTCCGCGAAATATCTAAAATGTTCGGTTAAATCGATCTTTACGGAAGACAAACTTTACAATTTAAGGCTGGTAACAGAAAAAGTTGCATGAATATAGGTAAAAATTTCTAAACATCTTGCAACAATTTGGAAAGTATTCTATAATGAAGTTACATTTGATCAAGGTGCGCCGGGCTCGCGGAAGCGGCCCGCGGCTGGCGCGCGTGGGCGTTTTCCACCGGCCGGAGGTGGTCTTGTCCGGCATGGGTTTGAGAATGGAAACGAGAGGATGGTAAACATGAGTGTAAAACGGATGCTGGCGACCCTGAAAAGCCTGTTTGGCATCGGCCTGATCGCTCCGGTGGCCCTGTCGGCCTTCGGCGGGTTCAGCATGTTGGCGGTGAACGAGGGCGGCAAAAAGGACCGCCGCCAGGCCCCGGCCGTGGAGGAGCCCGCGGCGGAGGAACCCGCGGCGAGCCCGGCGCCCGCCGCCAAGGGGATGCAGAAGACGACCGTTTCGGCGGGCACGTCGATCACCGGCACGATATCGTCGGACGGGCATGTCGAAATGCTCGGCGAGATGAAGGGGGATATCGACGCGAAGGGCAACGTCCGCATCTGCGGGCAGGTGACCGGGAACGTCCAGGGCAACAACATCGAGATGGTGGCCTGCCGGGTGCAGGGCAACGTCACGGCCTCCGCCATCCTGACGATGGACGGGGAGTCGGTGCTGGTCGGGGATATCGGCGCGTCTCGCGCCACGATCAACGGCCGCGTCAAGGGCAACGTCACGACGCGGGAGGCGGCGGTCTTCAACCAGAACGCCATGCTGCTGGGCGACGTCACCTCCGAGCTGGTCACCATCGACCAGGGCGCGGTCATCCACGGCGCCCTCAAGGTGCTCCGCGACAAGGAGATCGAAAAGGCGTTTGAAAACCTCTGAGCAAAATATCCGCAGGGCCCGTTCCAGATGTGGAACGGGCCCCGTTTTTTTGCCATTCAGCCGAGCAGGGAGCGGAAGATCTCCTGGAGCAGGGCAGGGGCCGCGCCTCGGAAAGCACCTCCATCCCGCGCGCGCAGAGCTCGAAGGCGCCGGTGGCGAGCCGGGGGTTGCGGGTCTCCTCGCTGCGCGGACGCAGCTCCCCCCGCACCGCGACCACCGATTCGACCCGCAGGCCCTCCGCCGCGGCAAAGTCCTCCCGCGAAAGGTTCTGCGCGTCGAACACCACCTGGAGCATTCCCTCGCGGTCCCGCAGGTCGATGAAGATGACGCCGCCCATGCCGCGCTTGTTCTGCGCCCGGCGTCCCAGCCTACCGGCACGGCGCTTCCCAACGAAAATTTTTCGGCGGGGGATTCGGGGGACGGGCCTCCTTTTTCTGGCAGAAAGGTTGCGTTGACAACTATTTTTCCGCCTGATATAATGGGAGGGAAAGAAAGGAAGCGGTTTCGTGCACAGCGACCAGAATCAGGCGGACAAATTCGCCAGAATGACCCAGACGCCCATTCCGCGGCTCATCACGACGCTGGCGGTCCCCACGATCATCAGCATGATGATCACCTCGGTCTACAACATGGCGGACACCTTTTTCGTCGGTCGGATCGGTACCAGCGCGACGGGCGCGGTGGGCGTCGTCTTTTCGCTGATGGCGGTCATCCAGGCGATCGGGTTCATGTTCGGGCAGGGCTCGGGCAACTACATCGCCCGCAGCCTCGGCGGCCAGGATTTCCGGGACGCCTCGCGCATGTCCGCGACAGGTTTTTTCTCGGCGCTGATCGTGGGCGGACTCATCACCCTCTTCGGCCTTATCTTCCTCGACCCGCTCGTGCGGCTGCTCGGCGCGACCGAGACGATCCTGCCCTACGCGCGGGATTACGCGCGGTACATCCTGCTCGGCGCGTCTTACATGACCGCGTCGCTCGTCCTCAATAACCAGCTGCGCTTCCAGGGCAGCGCCTCCTACGCGATGGTCGGCATCGCGGCGGGCGGCATCCTCAACATCGCGCTGGATCCGCTGTTTATCTTCGTGTTCCGCATGGGCATCGCCGGGGCGGCAATCGCGACGGTCATCAGCCAGTTTGTGAGCTTCTGCATCCTGCTGGTCGGCTGTACGCGGGGCGGGAACATCCGCATCCATTTCCGGGACTTCACCCCCCGCTGGGAGCTTTACCGCGAAATCCTGCGGGGCGGCCTGCCCTCCCTCTGGCGGCAGGGGCTGGCGAGCGTCGCCACCATCTGCCTCAACCTCGCCGCAGGCCCCTACGGCGACGCGGCGATCGCCGCGATGTCGATCGTCTCCCGCGTCAACATGTTCGCTTCCTCCGCGCTCATCGGCTTCGGACAGGGCTTCCAGCCGGTGTGCGGCTTCAATTACGGCGCCAGGCTCTATAAGCGGGTCCGCGAGGGCTTCTGGTTCTGCGTGCGCGTGTCGGTCGTCGTGCTGGCGGTGCTGGCGGTGGCCGGGTTCATCTTCGCCCCCGGGATCATCGCGGTCTTCCGCGGGGAGGACGCGCTCGTCGTCGAGATCGGCGCGCGGGCGCTGCGCTTCCAGTGCGTGGCCTTCCCGCTCATGTCCTGGGTGATCATCAACAACATGCTCTGCCAGACGATCGGCAAGGCCGCCAAGGCGACCGTCCTCGCCATGGCGCGGCAGGGGCTCTTCTTCCTGCCGCTCATCCTTGTCCTGCCGCCGCTCTTCGGGGTGCTCGGCGTGCAGCTCAGCCAGCCGCTCTCCGATCTGGCCACCTTCCTGCTCTCGGTGCAGATCGGCTTCACCGTCCTCCGTGAGCTCAAGACGCAGGAGGAGGCGGAGGGAGACGCGGCATGAAAAAGGTGCGCCTCAACCGGGACATCTCCATCCTCTACCGTTACGGGCAGCGGTTCTTCGCCTGCCGGCTCGCTCCGCTGGGGGTTGAGGTGGGGCAGCTCCCGGTGCTGATGCAGGTCTACCAGATGCCCGGCACGACGCAGGACGCGCTTTCGGTGGGGCGGGGGTTCGACAAGGGGACGACCGCCCGCGTGGCGAAGTCGCTGGAGGACGCGGGGCTCCTACGCCGGGAAACCGACCCCGACGACCGGCGGATCAACCACCTCTATCCCACCGGGCGGGCGCTCTCGCTGCGCCCGCAGGTGGAGGCTGTCATCGACGAGCTGCACGGGGTGCTCTACCGCGGACTGAGCGGGGAGGAGATCGCGCAGGCCTCCGCCCTCGTGGCCCGGATGCGCCGCAACCTCGCCGATGAGATCGACCGGCAGCGGTCGTCCAAATGAGAAATGTACAGCGGCGGGGGGGGGGGGGGGGGGGGGGGGGGGGGGGGGGGGGGGGGGGGGGGGGG
>NZ_JANFZX010000085.1:0-7585 GCF_024461615.1 Anaerotruncus sp. DFI.9.16 | reverse complement strand
TCCGTCTTGGGTTCCTCGTTTCTCTTCTCTCGTTGTTCATTTTTCAAGGTGCTGTGCCGTCCAAATTGTGGATGTCACGCACGGGACAGCTTTGTTATAATACCATAGAACCCCGGGGATGTCAACTGGTTTGTCAAAGATTTTTTCAAAAATCGCAAATTTCCCGTAAAAGCCTCTGCGCGGCCTCTTCCCGCGCCCCTTCTTCCTCCCGCGCACGCATATTCCGGCCCGCGGCGCACATACTGCAACTAACCGCGGCGCGGACGTTTTCCGTGCCTGCAAGGAGGTTTTCATCATGTCGAAAGAACACGGCGCCGATGCGCGGCCGGTGCTGCTCATCCGCACCATCTCGTTTTCCTTCGCCCTTTTGCTGCTGATCGCCCTGGGGGTCTTCGCCGCGCGCATGTGGCAGACGACCGACGTCCTCTCCAAACAGGGCTCGCGCGGCAACGAGGTGCGCCAGATCCAGCAGAAGCTCAAAAACTGGGGCTATTATTTCGGTGAGGTCGACGGCATTTTCGGCGTGCAGACGAAAAAGGCGGTCATGGACTTCCAGCGGAAGAACGGCCTGGCCGTCGACGGGATCGCGGGCAATGCGACCCTCCGGGCCATGGGGATCTACAGCTCCCAGCAGACAAGCGGCAGCGGCGGGTATTCGGACAGCGACATCGCGCTGCTGGCCAATATCATTTCGGCCGAGGCGCGGGGCGAACCGTTTGAAGGGCAGGTCGCCGTGGGCGCGGTGGTGCTCAACCGGGTGGAGCACCCCTCCTTCCCCGATACCCTCCCGGGCGTCGTCTACCAGCCGGGCGCCTTCACCGCGATCACCGACGGACAGATCAACGTGGCGGTCGCCGAATCGGCGCGTAAGGCCGCGCGCGAGGCGCTGGCGGGGTCCGACCCGTCGGGCGGCGCGCTCTACTATTATAATCCCGACAAGACCTCCAACAAGTGGATCCGTACCCGGCCGGTGATCAAACGGATCGGCGCCCACCTGTTCTGCAGCTGATTCAGTATATTATATTATCAATATTACTGATTGTATTTTGTTATTTGCGGCAGGGGATGTTTTTTCCCTGCCGTTTCCATTATAATATAGGTATCGCTTTTCCAGCGGCGGGTTCTGCCGCCGGAAAAAAATCTGTTTGCTCAGGCTTTTTGCCAAAAGCCGGGATGGAGTCCGCCCATGGTTCAAAAGAAACCCGACCTGCAAATCCTCACGGTGTGGCGTATCCGCCTGCTCCTCGTGGCGCTTGTGCCCTCCTTTTTTTCCGCCTTCTTCGCGCCCCGCATCAACTGGATGTGGTGGCTTTTTACCGCTGCCTGGATGGCGGCTTTTCTCTATTTCTACATATTCTATTATCCCATCAAATACCGCAAGCTCTCCTATGGCTTCAACCGCCGCTGCCTGCTCATCCACTGCGGCGTCATCTATACGCGTGTAAAGGCGGTCCCCTTAACAAGCATCCAGTACGCGACCGTCGCCTCCTCCCCTCTCGAGCGGCTCTTCGGGGTCTGCTCTCTCTTTGTCTATGCGGCGGGCAGCTCGGTCTACATCCCCGGCCTGCCGCCGGCGGACGCCGATCGCCTGCAAGCCTTCCTCACCCCCGCCGACGAGGAAGGAGGGCCCCCCGATGCGTAAGGCCGCCGCCGTCCACGCTCACCCCTTTTCCATGCTGACCTTTCTCTACCGCTTCCTCTTCCTCCTGATCATCCCGCTGGCGCGCGGGTTCCTCTCCGCGCTGACGGGCGACCTGCTTTCTTGGATTTCGGGCGCGTGGATGGACATCCTGACGGTTCTGCTGATCTTCCTGCTCGCCTGGAAAAAGTGGGATTGTTTCAAATACTATATGGATGAACGCGGCATATTTTATACTTCCGGTATATTTTTTAAGCACGAAACCTTCATCCCCGTCGACCGGATCTGCACCTGCGCGGTGATGCGTCCCTTCTGGCTGCGGCCGCTGAAGGTCGCGCGCCTGCGGGTGGACACGATCGCCCGCGGCGCCAACAAGGCCGACGTCTCCTTCTATTCCGGAGAGCGCGAGGCCGCGCGGATTTTGTCCCTCTGCCGGGGCGTCCCGGAGGAATCCGCCGACGAGGTCCACGCCGCCTACCGCCCCCGGATCTCCGGCGTCGTGTTCCTCTCCCTCTTTACCTCCAACTCCTTCCTCGGCATTGTGTTTATCTCGACCTTCATCTCCCAGGCGGGCCAGATCCTCGGGCAGGAGCTGGCCGACCTGATGCTGGCCACCTTTGAGGAGCTTTCCCGCCGTGTCGCGTTCGGGCTTCCGCCCATCGCGGCGGGCGTCGCGATCGCGCTGCTCGTCGGATGGCTCGCCGCATTCCTGCTCAACCTGCTGCAGACCAAGAACCTCTGCACCCTCCGCGTCGGGGACTCCCTCCACGTCAGCGGCGGCGTGCTTGTGGAAAAGGAATATGTCCTGCGCGCCCGCGACATCAGCTTCGTCGACATCCGGCAGAGCCTTTTGACCCGCCTGCTCGGGCGTTATTCGGTCTTCCTCAATGCGATCGGCTTCAACAAGGACAAATCGGACATCTCGGCCGTCATCCCCTTTTCCAGCCGCAGAAAGACCCGCGAACAACTCTCCCGCCTGCTGCCCGAGTACACCGTTTCCGCACGCACCCTCAAACCCAACTTCGGGGCCATCTTCAAGTTCCTGATCGATCCCTTTTGGCCCTGCGTGCTGATCCCGGCCGGCACGGTCGTCGCCTGCTGGCTGCTGCCCAAGTGGACGGGACTGATCGGCTTTGCCGGGTTCATGCTCTCCCTGCCCGCTCTCTGGTTTTTGGGCGTCCGAATTCTGGATTTTCTCTCTTCGGGCGTTTCCCGCGACGGAGATTGTTATACTCTTCGTTATTCTAATCGGTATTATCTACACACCGTTGTATTTCCGTTCGATAAAATCGCGCTTGTCAACGTCCGGCAGAGCATCCTCCAGCGCGGCGACCGCAAATGCGACCTGAAGGTCTCCACCCGCGCGGAGGGGCGGTTCCGCCACCATATCCGCAATCTCGACTGGGACGGGGTGCTCGAGCTCTTCGACGCCGGGGACGAAGAGCCATTTTAGGCACACTCCGCGTTCCTAACCTGGTTCCGCCTCGGCTTGTGGTCTGCCCGTTTGTTTTCCGTGCAGCAAAAAGGCGGCGGAGTCCTAAAGAACTCCGCCGCCTTTTTGGTGACCTGTACGGGATTCGAACCCGTGAACCCGCCGTGAAAGGGCGGTGTCTTAACCACTTGACGAACAGGCCGGATAAGTCGAGCCTCACCTCTCGGTGAGGCTCGAGCGAATGGTAGCGGTAACTGGATTCGAACCGGTGACACTTCGGGTATGAACCGAATGCTCTAGCCAGCTGAGCTATACCGCCATATCCGCCGCCCATACAAAAAGTACAAGCGAGCGAATTACATTATACTGGATACAGGAAAGTTTGTCAAGGTGTTTTTGGCAATCAGCGGAATTTTATCTCCGCTTCAAAACAGCGTTCCTCGGCGACCCGTCCGCCGACATAATAGGCGGCGTCCGGAAGGGCGGCCACATCCAGTTCGATCACCTCGCCGGCCTTGGCCTCCCGCTGGTAGACGATGCCGAAGCTGGCGATCTCCCGCTCGGTGAGCGGCTCCAGCGGCAGGGTGTCGCAGACGATGGCGGCGTAGACGGCGTTGTTCACATGGAAGTTGTAATCGAGGTCGCTGTATTTGACCTGCCGCAGGTGGGTGACCGTCTCCGCCTCGGGCCGCCGGATGCGGTAGCCGGTGATGTATTCCCCCTCGTTGGGGAACATCTCGAAGCCGTAGACGTCGAACACCGAGGGACGCAGGATCTTGTGCGTGTCGGGACTCACGAGCATCCAGGAGATGCTCACCTCGATGAGCTTCTCCCCCGCCCGCGTCTCGAAAATCGTATCGCGGATGAATTGCGCGCCCTTCGGTTTGCGGGGGATCGTCGTCAGCAGCAGCTCCTCCCCGAAGACGGGCCGCCGGTCGATCGTGATGAGCATCTTGTTGACGAGGAAAACCATCCCGTCCCGGTACATGCGGTTATAGTCGATGCCCATCGACGCGATGTGCTCGCTGCCCATCTGCTGGGAGTGGCGCATGATGTTCGACAGCGTCATCCGCTTGGTGATGTCGGTTTCCGGTTCGGTCACCAGGATTTCTTTTTTGTAGGTCTCTACCATGTTAGTCTCTCCCGTTTGCGCCCAATCTATCCGCCGGGAGCTTCCGGCGCGGCGCGTTTACCGAATGACGTCCCTGCCGCCCATGTACATCCGCAGCGGCTGCGGGATGCGCACCGAACCGTCGGCGTTCAGGTTGTTCTCCAAAAACGCGATCAGCATGCGGGGCGGGGCGACGACCGTATTGTTGAGGGTGTGGGGGAAGTAGTTCCCCGTCTCCTTGTTTTTGACGCGGATGCCCAGCCGGCGCGCCTGCGCGTCGCCGAGGTTGGAGCAGCTGCCCACCTCGAAGTATTTCTTCTGGCGGGGGCTCCACGCCTCCACGTCGAGGCTTTTGACCTTGAGGTCCGCGAGGTCGCCCGAGCAGCACTCGAGCGTGCGCACGGGGATGTCGAGGGAACGGAAGTAATCAACCGTGTTCCGCCAGAGCTTTTGGAACCAATCCATGCTCTCCTCCGGCTTGCAGACGACGATCATCTCCTGCTTTTCAAACTGGTGGATGCGGTAGACGCCGCGCTCCTCGATGCCGTGCGCGCCCACCTCCTTGCGGAAGCAGGGGGAATAGCTCGTCAGCGTCTGGGGAAGCTGGCTCTCCTCGAGCATCGTGTCGATGAATTTGCCGATCATCGAATGCTCGCTCGTACCGATCAGGTAGAGATCCTCCCCCTCGATCTTGTACATCATGTTTTCCATCTCGGCAAAGCTCATGACCCCGTTGACCACGTTGCTGCGGATCATGAAGGGGGGCACGTAGTAGGTGAAGCCCCGGTCGATCATGAAGTCGCGCGCATAGGAGAGGATCGCCGAGTGCAGCCGCGCGATATCGCCGCAGAGGTAATAGAACCCGTTTCCGCTTGTGCGGCGGGCGCTGTCGAGGTCGATGCCGCGCAGCTTTTCCATGATCTCCACATGGTAGGGGATCTCGAAGTCGGGCACCGCCGGCTCGCCGAACTTTTCCACTTCGACGTTTTCGCCGTCGTCCTTCCCGATCGGCACCGACGGGTCGATGATGTTCGGGATAACCATCATCCGCTTTTTGATCTCCCCTTCGAGCACCGTCTCCTGCTCCTCGAGGTCCGCCAGCTCCCTGGCCATCGAGGAGACCTGCGCCTTGGCCTGCTCGGCCTCCTCCTTCTGCCCCTTGGCCATCATGCCGCCGATCTGCTTGCTGATCGTGTTGCGCTGGCTGCGCAGGTAGTCGCAGCGGGTCTTGGCCTCGCGGTAGCGCCGGTCGAGGTCGATCACCTCGTCCACCAGCGGCAGCTTCTCCTCCTGGAACTTCTTTTTGATGTTCTCCTTGACCACGTCGGGATTCGTCCGTACAAATTTGATGTCCAGCATTGTCTATTCTCCTCCGAATTCGGTTTTTCCACACCACGGGGCCCTTCCGGTGGAAACTCAGCCCCCGCTCTTCTCCAGCGACGACGCGATCGACCGCAGGTCGTCCTCGTCGTAGAATTCAATGACCAGCCGGCCCCTGCCGTTCTCCCCTTCCACCTTCACCTTGCGGGCGAGGCACTGGGAGAGGGCGAGCTCCACCTCGGCAAAAAAGCTCTGGTCCCAGGCGTTCTGCGGCTTGGAAGCGGCTTTTTGCTGCTTCTGGCGCTTGGCGAGCGCCTCGACCTGCCGCACCGAGAGGCCCTTTTTGACCGTGTCCGCCGCCGCCTGCCGGATGAGCTCCTCCTCCCCCAGCGAGAGCAGCGCGCGTGCGTGCCCGGCGGAGAGCTTCCCCTCCGACAGGAGCCCCCGCACCTCCTCGGGCAGACCCAACAGCCGCAGCGCGTTGGTGACCACCGGGCGGGACTTGCCCACCTTGGCGGAGACCTGCTCCTGCGTCAATCCAAAATTTTCCATAAGGTCCCGGTAGCCCATCGCCTCTTCAATCGCGTTGAGATCCTCCCGCTGGAGGTTTTCGATGAGCGCGAGCGCCATCGTCTCGCTGTCGCTGAGCTCCTTGATGACGACGGGCACCTGGGAAAGCCCCGCCATCCGGGCGGCGCGCCAGCGGCGCTCCCCCGCGACGAGCTGGTAGCTGCCGTCGGGCATCGGGCGCACGACGAGCGGCTGCAGCACGCCGTGCTGCCGGATGGAATCAGCCAAATCGGCGAGCGCCGCCGGGTCGAACTGCTTGCGGGGCTGCCCGCGGTTGGGCTCGATCTCGCTGACCGCCAGCGTCGAGACGGCCGCCTCGTCGGTGGAATTGTCGGCGAAGAGCGCCTCCAGGCCCTTGCCCAGTCCCCCTTTTGCCTTTGCCAATGCCTTACCCCCTATCCCTCTGGTTCTTCCTGAGGAATTCCTCAGCCAATTCGTCGTATGCCGCGCACCCCTTGGAGGAACGGTCGTAATACATGACCGGCTGACCAAAGCTGGGCGCCTCCGAGAGCCGGACATTGCGCGGGATCACCGTCCGGTAGATCTTCTGCGGAAAGTATTTTTTGAGTTCCGCCACGACCTGCACCGTCAAATTGAGGCGGCTGTCATACATGGTGAGCAGCACCCCCTCGATGTCGATCGAGGGATTGTAGAGCCGCTTGACCTGCCGCAGCGTCGCCATGAGCTGGGAGAGGCCCTCGAGCGCGTAATATTCGCACTGGATGGGGATCAGCAGCGTGTCGCAGGCGGCAAACGCGTTGAGCGTGATGATGCCGAGCGAGGGCGGGCAGTCGATGAAGATGAAGTCGTAATTCTGCCGCACCTTCAGCAGCGCCGTCTTAAGGCGCATCGCACGGTTGTCCAGCTCGACGAGCTCGATCTCCGCCCCCGCCAGCGAGATGTTGGAGGGCAGGACGTCCACATTCTCAAACGGCGTGTGCCGCAGCGCCTCCGCCGGCTGCGCCGTCGCGACCATCAGATCATAGGTGGAATGCTTGAGGTCGCGCTTGTTGACGCCCAGTCCCGAGGTGGAATTCCCCTGCGGGTCCACGTCGACCAGCAGCACCTTGTATCCGCGCGCGCCGAGCGCCGCCGTCAAGTTGACCGCGCTGGTCGTCTTTCCGACGCCGCCTTTCTGGTTCGCAACTGCAATGATTTTGCCCATTTTTGCCTCCATTTACCCGGCTTGTCCGCTGATTTCATAACGGTTACGATTATAGCATAATTCAGGCGGCTTTAAAAGGGCAATCTGCGACAAAAATTCCCCAGCCCCGCCGCGGGCTTTTGCCCTCCGGAGTGTTTCACGTGAAACAGAAGGGAGTTTTGCCGCTCGGGAGCGGCGGAGTTTAGACGGGAATTGCCGCTTTCCAAGCGGCAAGAATGACGAGCGCGTTCCGCCGCGCTCCGGTTTTCGATTTTCCGCCCGGGGGACGGAAGGCCTTTTTCGCGCCCCTACAGGGCGCACCTTGTAAGAGATTCTGCCGCAGGCAGTTCCTCTATGGGAATCCGAAGG
>NZ_JANFZX010000084.1:0-7613 GCF_024461615.1 Anaerotruncus sp. DFI.9.16 | reverse complement strand
CAGCAGCCAGAACGACCGCCAGTAACTTTTTCATCGGTAAATCTCCTCCTAAATTCGTGATCTTTTGATTTTGTTTTTTCAGGGTCGCCTCTCCAGCCTTACCTGACAGTCAAATTATAGCCTGTGCCATGAGAAGGAATCAATTGGCTTTGTAACCGTTTTGTAACTATTTTTGTAAATTGCACCAAACGGGACTAAAATTTTGGCGTTTGGTACAGAAAATAACAATAAATATGCACAAACGGTGATGGAATTATGGAGATTTTGTGATAAATTTGTATCAACTTTGTGGAGGAAATTCCTCACAGCGTCACGGTGAAGGAGGTGCCCTCCGTTTCGCCGCTTTCCACGGTGATCTCGCCCCCGTGCAGCGCCACGATGCGGCGTGCCAGCGCCAGCCCGACCCCGTGTCCGGACTCCCCGCCGCCGTTGCCCGCGCGGTAAAAGGGCTCGAAAACGCGGGGCAGGTCGGCGGGCAGAATGGGCGCGCCCCCGTTCCGGATGACGAACCGAACGCGGCCCTCCCGCTCGCACAGCGACGCTTCGATCGTCCCGCCCGCGGGGGAATACTTGACCGCGTTGTCCACGAGGTTGCCCCACACGTGCGCGAGCAGCGGGCCGTAGCCCCGCGCCTTCGCGTCTCCGAGCGAAAGGGCGAGCGTAAGCTCCTTTTCCCGCCAGCGGGGCTCGCGCGCGGTGAACGCACGGCGCACCTGCTCGGCGACGTCGACCGTCTCCGGGGGCTGCTCCGGGCGCCCGGCGTCCAGGCGGGAGAGCAGCAGCAGACTGTCGGCCAGCCCTGCCATCTCCTCGACCTCGCTGCGGATAATCTGGGCGAACTCCCGGTTCTGCTCGGGGTGGAGGTTTTTTTCGAGCAGCTGGGCGTAGCCGCCGATCGTCGCCAGCGGCGCCTTGAGCTCGTGGAAGAACACCGGCAGCACGTCCCATTCGCGGGAGGTGTCCTCCTCCAGCCTGCGGGCGACCTCGTTGAAATCGCGGGTCAGCTCGCGGAGCTGCGCGCCCGCGGGGAAGCCGGGGACCCGCGCCCGCGCGGACAGGTCGCCCTCCAGGACGCGGCGGACCGCCTCGCCCAGGCGGACGAGCGGGCGGCAGACGCCCGCCAAAAAAACCGCCAGCAGGACGCATCCGGAGAGCAGGGCGCCCGCCAGGAAGGTCCAGGCCGGGTGGAACTCCGCCCAGCGCCCGGACAGCAGGCCGGCGGCCGCGCCGAAAAGGGCGGCCAGCGCCCCGGGGAGCAGCAGGGTCTTCCAACCGACGCGCTTCATCTTACCGCCGCCTTTATGACGCCTTTGTATCCCAGCCCCCGGATGGTGGAGATTTCAAAATCCTCCCGTCCGGCGAACCGGCTGCGCAGCCGGTTGATGTGGACATCCACCGTGCGGGGGCTGGTGTTGGTATCCGTTCCCCACAGCTCGTCCATCAGCTCCTGCCGCGTGAAGATGCGGCCGGGGTAGGAGAGCAGCAGGAAGAGCAGGTAAAATTCCTTCTGCGGCAGGGTGAGGGTCCCGCCGGGGGCGCGCACCTCGAGGCTGGAATAGTCGAGGATGGTGTCCCCGATGCGCAGCTGGCGCGCGTTGCTGATGTTGTAGCGCCGCAGGATCGCGCGGATGCGCAGGACGAGCTCCTCGAGGTCGACCGGCTTGACCATATAGTCGTCCGCCCCGCACTCAAAGAGGCGCTTTTTATCCTCGAAGGCGGACTTGGAGGTCATCATGAGCACCGGCGTGGCGATGTAGTGCTCTCGCAGGGCGCGCAGGAGACCCTGCCCGTCGAGATTGGGCATGAGGATGTCGGCCACGATGAGGTCGACCCGCTTCTGGCCGATGATCGAAAGCGCCTCGAACCCGTCCCGCGCGACGAGGGTGTCGAACCCCTCGCTGCGCAGGTAGATGTCTTCGAGCCTGCAGATTTTCCGGTCGTCGTCAACTATCAAAATTGTTGCCATCCGCGCACCCTCCCAGAAATCCAATATAGCAGAAAAAGTGCGATTGTAAAGGACATGGAAGGGATTGGAAAGAAATATTACAGAACGTTCTTCTTATGTTAAATTATTCCTTTTGTGCGTTTACATTGAGTTGATATTTGATGCGAATAAGCGGGTTTCCGTTTACAATATGCAGGATTTTAGTCAACAAAAACCGGCCGCCGGACAGGGCGCCCGACGGCCGGAAAAAAACAAGGGAGCCGCCGCCGGCGGGCTTCCGGATACGCCGAGGGCCGGGGTCCCGCGTCCGCGGGGCCCCGGCCCTTTCCCAGAAATCTATTTCAGATAATTTTCCGGCTCGCGCAGGACCCGTTCGAGGTCCGCGAAGAGCAGGTGGCAGTGGTATCCGTCCGCGGCCGCGTGGTGGGCCTGGATGGTGAAGGGCATCAGCAGCTCCTCCCCCTGCCTCCGGTACCTTCCCCATACGAACATCGGCCGCAGGAAGGAGAGGTTCGATTTCATGTGGAAGGAGAGCCCCGTGTAGGTGAACCACGGAACGCAGGAGAGCAGGACGGAATTTTCCCGGCTCACGGTGCGGGTCCCGTCGCGCTCGAAGCGTTCAAGGTCAGCGGACATCGCGGCGTAGAATTCCGAAAAAGCCGCGCGGTAGGCGGTGTTGAGGCTGTCCATATTCCCGGTGCGCCGGTCCAGAACCGTGTATTCCGCGTGGATCTCGTCGTAATAGCCGGGCCGCCCCTCACCGTCCAGCCCCATTCGGAATTCCCTGTGGCGGTTGACCGCATACAGCACGGCCCAGGAAAAGGCCGGGTAAAACCGCAGCCCGCGCGCCCGGACGTGGGCGTGGAAGGGGGTGACGCAGAGGTCCTGCGTCACGCTGTAGCTGCAGTCGAGGTCCATAAAGTTCTGGAAGGTGTCCTTCCGCTCCCAGCGGTCGAGCTCGATCGGGTGAAACATGCGCGCCTCCTTCATAATCCCTGCGTGTCGTTGGGTTCCCTCCCGATTCTACCACAGGAGGAGGCGCTTGGCTACCCGGGAATCCGGTTCACGGCCTAGCCGCCGATCTGCACCGTCAGGCCGGCGGCGCGGGCGGTCTCGGCGAGCAGCTCCATCCGTTCCTGCGGCGGGGGCAGCAGGTCGGGCAGCAGGTAGCGCCTGCCGAGCCGCTCGTACTTGTCCTGGCCGAGCCGGTGGTAGGGCAGCAGATGCAGCCGCGTGACCCCGGGCAGCGAGGAGGCGAACCGCGCGATCGCAGCGATCTCGGCGGGCGTGTCGTTGAAGGTGGGGACGACCGGCACACGGATGATCAGCGCCTGTCCCGCCGCGGCGATCCGCCGGGCGTTTTCAAGCATCCGCTCGTTGCCCTGGGAGGTGAACCGCCGGTGCTTGGCGCTGTCCATGTGCTTGACGTCCATGAGGAAGAGGTCGAGCCAGGGCAGGATCTCCCGCTCGATCACCGCAAAATCCGCGAAGGCGGTGGATTCCAGCGCGGTGGTGACGCCCGACTCCTTGGCGATGCGCAGGAGCGCCCCCGCGAACTCCGGCTGGAGCAGCGACTCCCCGCCCGAGAGGGTGAGCCCCCCCTCCGACCGGCGGAAATAGGGCCAGTCCCGCAGGACCTCCTCCATGACCTCCTCGGCGGAAACGTCCCGGCCGATGACCTTCGCCTTGCCGCCGACGGTCATCGTCTCGATCTCATGCAACTGGGACTCGGGGTTGCAGCACCACTGGCAGCGCAGGGCGCAGCCCTTGAGAAAGACGATCGTCCGGATGCCGGGGCCGTCGTGGATGGAATATTTCTGGATGTCGAAGATGCGCCCGGTCCGGCGGCGGTAGTCCGCGTCCATATCGGCGCCTCCTTTCGTTAAAACCCGTGGGTGGTCCGGCTGATGATGTCGTCCTGAAGCGACTTGGAGAGGGTGGTGAAGAGGGCGCTGTAGCCCGCCACCCGGACGACGAGGCTCTTATAGTTTTCGGGGTGGGCCTGTGCGTCGAGCAGCGTTTCGCGGCTGACAACGTTGAACTGCATGTGCATGCCCTTCTGGTCAAAGTAGCCGCGGATGAGGCTGGCGAACTTCTGGAGCCCCTCGATGCCGCTGAGGGCGGAGGGGTGGAATTTCTGGTTGAAGAGGGTGCCGTTGGAGGCGATCATGTGGTCGAGCCGCGCCGCCGAGTTGCAGGCCGCGGTCGGGCCGTGGGTGTCGCGCCCTTGGGCGGGGCCCACGCCGTCGGCGATCGGGGTGTTGGCGAGCCTGCCGTCGGGGGTGGCGCCCGTCTGGGAGCCGAGGGGCACGTTGGCGGAGACGGGGTAGAGCCCCGCCTGGAAGATGCCGCCGCGCGGGTTGCGATAGTTCTGGAGCGGCTTGGTGTAGAGGTAGGCCACCTCGCGCGCGAAGGCGTCCACGCCGGGGACGTCGTTGCCGTATTTGGGCAGCTCGTCGATCCAGTCGAGCAGCTGGTCGTACTTCGCCTTTTCCGCCGGGGAAACCGGTTCCTTCCGGACCGCCTCGCAGATTGCGCGAATCTCCGCCTCGCCCACCGGCTGGCCGGCGGCGGCCATGCCGCCCGCCACCTGGGCCACAAGGTCCTCCGTCTCGCGGGTTCCGAGCCCGCGGCCGAAGTTTTTGCGGAGCGCCTCGCGGTACTCCTCGAGGGTGAGCTTTTTTTCCTCGAAGACGAGCTTTTTCACCGCGAGCAGCGAATCGGTGACGTTCGCGATGCCGAAGCCCTGCGGCCCGGTGAAGTTGTAGACCGCGCCGCCCTCCTGGAGCGATTTGCCGCGCGCGATGCAGTCGTCGATCATGCAGGACTGGAAGGGCAGCGGGCAGCGTTCGGCGTGGGCGCGGTCGATGGCGTTGTCCGCGTTGACCAGCAGGCTGATGCAGTAGTCCATCTGCTGCCGGTAGGCGTCGTAGAACTCGTCGAAGGAGCGCATCTCGGAGATCGGCTTCGTCTCCACGCCGACCAGCTCGCCGCTCTCCCGGCCGCCCGTGAAGACGAGCTCGAGCGGGCGGCACATGTTGAAGAAGGCGGCGTCGTGCCAGCCGTCCGTCTTGCCCGCCTTCTGGGGCTCGACGCAGCCGATGATGTTGTAGGTGCGCGCGTCCTCGACGGTGAGCCCCCGGCTCATGAGGGCGGGGATGATGACCTCGTCGTTGTAGTAGGCGGGCAGGCCCACACCGGTGCGGGTGAGCTTGGCGGCCTTGATGAGGAACTCGTTGGGGGTGCCGTTCCACACCCGCACCGAAAGGGAGGGCGCGGGCAGGCGCACATGCATCGACGCCTCGATGCACATGAAGGAGAGGTCGTTGGTGACGTCGTTGCCCTCGGCGTCCTGGCCGCCGGCAATGAGGTTCTGGAAGAGGCTGTACCCGGCGAAGCCCTCGGCGGAATCCTTGTCGCGGACCTTGTTGAGGTCGTTGAGCTTGACCCAGATGCAGTCGAGCAGCTCCTGAGCGGATTCCCGCGTGATCTTCCCGGCGTCGAGGTCGGCCTTATAGTAAGGATAGATGTACTGGTCGAACCGTCCGGGCGAGATCGAATGCCCGGAGGATTCCGTCTGGAGGAGCATCTGTACGAACCAGAAGGACTGGCACGCCTCGTAGAAGGAGGCCGCGGGCTGTTCAGGCACCCGCGCGCAGACCTCCGAAATGCGCGTGAGCTCGGCGCGCCGCGCCGGGTCGGTCTCCCGCCCGGCCAGCTCGCGCGCGAGGACGGAATAGCGCCGGCCGTACTCCGACGCGGCCTCGCAGCTGAGAATGACCGCCTCAAGGAAGCTGACGCGGGAGGCGTAGTCGGGGTCGCCGAGGCCGCATTCCGCGAGCTGAGCCGCCGCGCGGTCGCGGATGCCCGCGAAGCCGATCTCCAGAACCTCCTCATATTTGACGGTGAAGTGCCCGATGCCGTTGTAGAAGTAGTTGCCGGGGGTGAAGATGTTGTGCTTCATGGCGGTGAGCGTCTCGGGGGCCATGTAGGAGGTGGCCAGCTCGCTGGTCGTCCTGCCCTTCCAGTAGGGCAGGACCTCCCGCAGCCGCCGCTTGGTCTCGTCGGAGATGTAAAAGGGGTCGGCGGAGCGTTTTTCCACCGTGTCGAACTCCTTTTCAAGCCATTCCCACGAGTACTCGGGGAAGACCTGGCAGCCGCGCGGGGCGATGCTGTTGCTCCCGACGATCAGCTCCTCCGGCCGGATGGTGATCGGCAGCTCCCGGCAGATTTTGAGGAACGCCTTGGCGCGCCGGAGGATGACCGGCTCCCCCTCCGTTTCGCGGTAGCTCTCGGTCAGCAGGACCGCCCGGTCCGCCTCGATCACCGGCATCTTCGCGTACAGGTGGCTGATCAGCCGGTCGATGCGCGGGCTTTTTTTAATGTCTTCGTCATAGAATCGTCCCATAATCCCCATGCCGTCCTTTCTGTCGGTTCGCCTATCGTCTGCCGCTGCGCAGATGCGAGCAGCGGCACTTTCTTCCAGTTCACATTTTATCAAAAGCCGCATGTAAACGCCATCTTCGGCGGCGATCTTGATCAGAGACAGGATGTTTTCGCTTTGGCGATCAAAAATGATCGGATATGCGCATTGTTTTCACCAAAAGCTCAAAAAAAACAGGCTCCCGGCCACGGCCGGGAGCCTGTTTTTTTGTTCCGTGGTCTGCGCGCCGCGCGGGGCGGTTCAGCGGAGTGGCTCGTAGTCGATTCGCGAGTCCTCCCCGGTGGCCTCCAGCTTGAAGATGACCGGCCGCAGCCCGTCGTTGCAGCTGCAGATGGCGACGCCCGGCTTGCGGATCCAGTCCCCGTAGTAGAAGAGCCCCTCCCCGGCGCCGTGCGCCAGCGCGAAGGCATACTGGTAGACCGCCTTCCACGCCTCGTCGCACATGCCCTCCGGCTTTGCGTAGTCCGCGTAGAAGACCTGGCCCTCCCGCATCATCGGGCAGGCCGACAGTCCCTCGACGCCGTATTCGGCGGCGAGCTCCCTGTCAAGGGTCGTTTTGAGCACCGTAATCTTCACCTTTTTCATCGGGCAAAACCTCCGTCAATATTCTGGGGCGCGGGATACTTTATATAATAGTATCATAACACGGCCGCCCGCGGAAGGGGAAGGACATCCGCAGGCAGCGCCACAAAAAACAGCCAGTCATTTGACTGGCTGTTTTTTGTGGTACGCCCGATGCGATTCGAACGCACGGCCTTTAGAGTCGGAGTCTAACGCTCTATCCAGCTGAGCTACGGGCGCATGTTGCGGTCCGCTTGGGCCGCTGACGATTATTATACCAACAATTCTTGAAAAAAGCAATTCTTTTATGGATTTTTTCAAGAATTTCGGGCAATAATGAAACCGGCGGCAAAGACTGCCAGAAAAATGTTTTCAACATGCGCGTGTTGAAAAAGTGGAAAAATCGACGAGGGGCGCGGGCGTGGGCCGGTGGAGAAATTGTGGAAAGAATTGTGCGGTAAAAAAACCGTCATTTTCGAGAAAAATCTGCTTGACAGTTTGTCCATTCCATGCTAAACTAAAAGTCCCGCTTGAGGGAAGCGCCCTTGCGGCGGGGAAACAGCACCTTGAAAAATGAACAACGAGAGAAGAGAAACGAGGAACCCAAGACGGAAGTTTTGGGGGAATCACCCTTGAAAAGAATTTGAGTATCTCCGGATACAA
>NZ_JANFZX010000083.1:0-7633 GCF_024461615.1 Anaerotruncus sp. DFI.9.16 | reverse complement strand
CCGCGCGCGGACGCGAAGCGTCCGCGGCCCGCGCTCCGCGCGGGCATCCCGCCGCCGTCCCGCGCTTCCGCCGCGCTCCGCAAAGTCCAGCAGCACCCCATCACCCGGAAAGGGAGGCGTCCGCCATGCCCGCGCACATCGTACATACCATCCCGCCCGTCTATGACGCGCGCTCCCGCGTGCTCATCCTCGGCACGATGCCCTCCCCCAAGTCGCGGGAGCAGGGCTTCTATTACGGCCACCCGCAGAACCGATTCTGGCGGGCGCTCGCCGCGGCGCTGGACGAGCCCGCGCCCCAAACGGTCCCGGAAAAGCGCGCGCTCGCCCTGCGGCGGGGGATCGCGCTGTGGGACGTGCTCGCCTCCTGCGATATCGAGGGCGCGTCGGACGCGAGCATCCAAAACCCCGTCGCCAACGATCTCACGCCGATCCTTGCGGCGGCGGACATCCGCGCCGTCTTTACGACGGGCAGGCGGGCCGCCGGCCTTTACCAAACCCACATCCGGCCGCGCACGGGGCTTTCGGCCCTGGCGCTGCCCTCGCCCAGCCCCGCGAACTGCGCCTGTTCCTTTGAGCGGCTCGTGGAGGCCTACCGGGCGGTACTTGATTATCTGGAGGACTGAATATGAACCGGATCGCCAGCTTCTGCGTCGACCACACCAAACTGGAAAAGGGTCTCTACGTCTCCCGCATCGACGGGGACGTGGTCACCTACGACCTGCGTATGTGCATCCCCAACGCGGGCAGCTTCCTCGAAAACGGGGCGCTGCACACAATCGAGCACCTCTTCGCCACCTATGTGCGCAACAGCCGCTGGACCGACGGGATCGTCTACGTCGGACCGATGGGCTGCCGCACGGGCTTTTATTTCCTGACCCGCGACAGCATCCCGAAGGAGGAGGTCATCTCCCTGCTGCGGGAGACCTTCCGGTTCATCGCGGGCTTCGAGGGGGAGATCCCCGGCGCCGCGGAGGCCGAGTGCGGCAACTTCCGCGACCACGACCTCGCGGGCGCGAAGGCGGTGGCGGCGGACTACGCGGCGGTGCTCGACGGCTGGACGCCCGAGCGGATGGCGTACCGCGCATGACCGGCCGGGAACTGATCGACCTCTGCCTCACCTGGCCGGACGCCTATGAGGACTACCCGTTCGGCGACGAGTGGGCAGTCCTGCGACACCGGGGCACCCACAAGATTTTCGCCATGGTCTTCGAGCGGGAGGGGAAGCTGCTCATGAACCTCAAGTGCGAGCCGATGCAGGCGGAATTCTGGCGCAGGGTCCATCCGCAGGTGACGCCCGGCTACCACATGAACAAGACCCACTGGAACACCGTCGACGTAAACGGCGGCCTGGAGGAGGAGACGCTGCGCGGGATGATCGACCACAGCTGGGAGCTGACCGCGCCGAGGGAGAGGAGGAAATCCCGGTGACGACGGAAGAATACGCGGCGCTGAAAGAGCGCCTGCGCGCGATGGCCGATCCCAGCTACCGCGCCTTCCACCAGAAGCTGGTGCCCGAGGTGGAAAACCTGCTCGGCGTGCGCATCCCCGCGCTGCGCCAGCTCGCGCGGGAGCTCGCCCGAGGGGACTGGCGGGGCTACCTCGCCGCCGCCCAAACGGACACCTACGAGGAGACGATGCTCCAGGGTCTCGTGCTCGGGTGCGCGAAAATGGAGCCGGACGAGCTGTTCGAGCGCCTGCGGGAATTCATCCCCAAGATCGGCAACTGGGCGGTGAACGACAGCGTCTGCGCCGGGCTCAAGCTGGTGAAAAAGCACCGGGCGGAGACGCTCGCCTTCCTGCGGCCCTATTTTGCGGGCGGGGAGGAATTCGAGGTTCGCTTCGCGGTGGTCATGCTGATGGACTACTACATCGACGAGGAGTACATCGGCGAGGTCCTGTCCCTTCTGGGGGCGGTGCGCCACGAGGGGTACTATGTCAAAATGGCGGTCGCGTGGGCGCTGTCCGTCTGCTATGTCAAGTTCCCCGGGCGGACGCTGCCCCTGCTCGAGGGGGAGGCGTTCGACCCGCAGACACGCCGCATGGCGCTGCAGAAGATTGTGGAATCCAACCGGGTGGACGCCCGGACGAAGGCGGAGATCCGCGCGCTGCGCAAGGCGGTCCGTTAAAAAAGGGCGGAAAAAAGCGGACTGTGCGACACAGCCCGCTTTTTTCGATCTATGTGTGTGTGGAAGAGAGAAGTAAGTCGAATTTGATCAATTTTGATTATTTTTTAACAAGATTAGTCTATCACATTTTTCAGGAAAAATCAACCCCTTTTTGAAAATTTTTACAATTAAAGGATTGTTTTACAGTTAATGTCAGGAGATTTTTTACAAGCGGGACGGACAGGAAAATCGCTGGGACAATCAGGCATGTTCTGCCAAAATTAATATTACAGTTAGAAGATTTTCGACAAAATGTTACAAGGAGGAATTTCAATGACCGGCACGGAAAAACTCCAGGAATTGATCGACAGGAGCGCCAGAATCGTCTTTTTCGGCGGGGCGGGCGTCTCGACCGAAAGCGGCATCCCCGATTTCCGCAGCGTGGACGGGCTCTATAACCAGCAGTACAAATACCCGCCCGAAACGATCATCAGCCACACCTTTTTCACGCGCAGGCCGGAGGAATTCTATGAATTTTACCGCGCCAAGATGCTTGCGCCCGACGCCAAGCCGAACCCCGCGCACCTCAAGCTCGCCGAGATGGAGGCGGCGGGCAGGCTCTCCGCCGTCATCACCCAGAACATCGACGGCCTGCACCAGGCGGCGGGCAGCAGAGAGGTGCTCGAGCTGCACGGGTCGGTCCACCGGAACTATTGCATGGACTGCCGCAGATTTTACGACGCGCGCTTCATCCTCGCGTCGCAGGGGGTGCCCCGGTGCGTCTGCGGGGGCGTGGTCAAGCCCGACGTGGTGCTCTACGAGGAGAGCCTCGACGGCGGCACCCTCGAACGCGCGGTGCAGGAGATCTCCGCCTGCGACCTGCTGATCATCGGCGGCACCTCGCTGGCCGTCTATCCGGCGGCGGGGCTCATCCGCTACTGCGGCGGGAGGATCGCCGTCATCAACAAGTCCGCGACGCCGATGGACGGCCAGGCCGACCTGCTGGTCCAGGAACCGATCGGCCGGGTGCTCGGCGCGATCCGGGTGCGCGCCCCCCGTTAGCGGGGCGCGCGCCTTCCGGGCAAAAACGGCTCCCCCACCGCGCCCGGCGCGGTGGGGGAGCCTTGGTTTATAAAGGCGCGTTATTTTGTACCGGGGTCCCGCTTCTTCGGGGAGCGGCACCCGTCCGCGTGGGGGCAGCCGGCGCAGCCGCCCCCGCACCTGCCCCGGTGGCGGACCGCGTAGCGCACCGCCAGCACCACGAGCACCGCGAGCAGGCCGAGAACCAGATAATCGATCGGATGCATGGAAAACTCCTTTCGTCAGACGAACAGCAGGGCGGCGCGGTAGACGAAGAACGCCACCACCCACGCGAGCCCGCTCTGGCAGACCGCCATGGCCGCCGCGTGCCCGCCGCCGAGCTCCCGCTTGACGGCCGCGACGGCCGCGACGCAGGGGGTGTAGAGCAGTGTAAAGGTGAGGAACGCGACGGCCGCCGCCGGGGTGAAGATGCCGGCGAGCGCGGCGGGAAGGGTCGCGGTATTGGTGCCGGTGAGCACGGCCAGCGTGCTGACGACCGCCTCCTTGGCGGAAAAGCCGGTCAGCAGCGCGGTGGAGGCGCGCCAGTCGGTAAAGCCGAGCGGCGCGAAGATGGGCGAAAGGAACCGCCCGAAGGAGGCGAGCATGCTCGCCTCGCCGCCCGCGGCGACCACGTTGAGCCGGGAATCGAAAGTCTGTAAAAACCAGATGACGATCGTGGCGATGAAGATCACCGTGAAGGCGCGGGTCAGAAAGTCCTTGGCCTTGTCCCACAGCAGCAGGAAGACGCTCTTGGGGCTGGGCATGCGGTAGTTGGGCAGCTCCATGACGAAGGGCACCGGCTTGCCGTGGAAGGCGGTGTTTTTGAGCACCAGCCCGCAGAGCACCCCGACGGCCATGCCCCCCGCATAGAGGCAGATCATGACGAGCGCGCGGTGGCTGGGGAAGAAGGCCATGGTGAACATCGCGTAGATCGGCAGCTTGGCGCTGCAGGACATGAAGGGGGTGAGCAGGATGGTCATGCGGCGGTCCCGCTCGCTCGAGAGGGTGCGGGTCGCCATGATGGCGGGCACCGAGCAGCCAAAGCCGATGAGCATCGGCACGAAGGAGCGGCCCGAAAGACCGATCTTGCGCAGCAGCTTGTCCATGACGAAGGCGACGCGCGCCATATAGCCGCTGTCCTCGAGCATCGAGAGGAAAAAGAAGAGTACGACGATGATCGGCAGGAAGGAGAGCACGCTCCCGACCCCCGCGAAGACGCCGTCGATGACCAGCGAGTGGACGACGGGGTTGAGCCCGTAGGCGCCGAGCGCCGACGAGACGGAGGCGGTGACGGCGTCGATGCCCGTCGACAGCAGGTCGCTCAAAAAGCTGCCGATCACCCCGAAGGTCAGCCAGAAGATGAGCAGCATGATGACCAGGAAGATGGGGATGGCGAAATATTTGTGGGTGAGCACCGCGTCCATCCGCACGCTGCGCACGTGCTCGCGGCTTTCTCCCGGCTTGACCACCGCGGTGCGCACCAAATCGTCGATGAAGCAGTAACGCATGTCGGCGAGCGCCGCCTCCCGGTCGGTGCCCAGCTCCTGTTCCATCTCGGTGACGCTGTGCTCGACCATGTCCTTCTCATTTTCCGAGAGCGCCAGCCGCTCCATCATCGGCGCGTCCCCCTCCACCAGCTTGGTGGCGGCGAAGCGCGGCGGCACGCCGATGCGTTCGGCGTGGTCCTCGACGAGGTGGGCGACCGCGTGGATGCAGCGGTGCACCGCGCCCGAGCAGAAGTCGAGCCGCGCGGGGAGCTGCCGCGCGGCGGCGGTCGCTGCCGCCGCGTGGATAAGCTCGTCGATGCCCTCGTTTTTGACCGCCGAGATCGGCACGACGGGAACCCCCAGCTCCTCCGAGAGCTTTTTGATCTTGATCGTGCCGCCGTTCGCACGGAACTCGTCCATCATATTGAGCGCCACGACCATCGGGATGTGCAGCTCGATGAGCTGGAGCGTCAGGTAGAGGTTGCGCTCGATGTTGGTCGCGTCGACAATGTTGATGATCCCGTCGGGGTGGGAATCCAGCAGAAAATCACGCGTGACGATCTCCTCGTTCGTATAGGGGGAGAGGGAGTAGATGCCCGGCAGGTCGACGACCCGGATCTCGCCGAGGCGGCGGCGGTCCTCGTGGGCCTCCCGCATGGCGTCCCGCGTCTCGCGCAGCGTGTTGTCCCGCGCCGCCTCATGGAACGCGCGGTGCCGCTCCTTCTGCCGCATCCGGTGCCACAGGCGGGGAATCGCCCCGCGTCCCGCGCGGGTGACGACCCCCTCCTTGCGTTCCACCGTCACGCCGGGGAAGTTCCCCACGTGCTGGTTGGAGCCGGTCAGCTGGTTGAAGAGGGTGGTCTTGCCGCAGTTCTGGTTGCCCGCAAGCGCGAAGATCATTGCGCGTCCTCCTCTGCTTCCAGTTCGATCTCCCGCGCGTCCTCGAGCCGCAGGGTCAGCTCGTACCCGCGCAGGTGCAGTTCAATCGGGTCGCCCATCGGCGCGACCTTGCGCACCATCACCCGCGTCTTCGGGGTGAGGCCCATGTCGAGCAGCCGCCTGCGCAGGGCGCCCGCGCCGCCGACCTTCAAAATGATGCCGCTGTTTCCCACGCCCAGTTGATCCAGTGTCATATGTACCCCTCATTGCCTGCGGTTGCAGAACGTTTCAAATCGAATTGTTAGCCACGGCTTACATGATACGCCATCCCATATCCTTTGTCAAGTGGAGCGGGCGGCGGCTTTTTGCACAACATTCCCTGCCACGCGCATTGATTTATCGGGCAAACTGCGGTATGATAAACCTAACTGTAAATTTCGCGGCGCGCACGCGCCGCAATCGTCCGCCGCGGGCGGACCGGCCGCCGGGGCGGCCGCAAAACGGCGGGGCCGTTTTGGATTGCGGCGGAGGCGCTGGGGCCGCGGTGGAAAGGACCTGAAACGATGGAATACAAACTGGTTGCCGACAGCTGCTGCGAGTTGGTTCCCGCGCTTACCGGGCCGCTGGGTGCTCGGACGGCGCCGCTGACCATCCTGCTCGACGACGTGAGCTACATCGACGACGATTCGATGGACATCCCGCGGTTTCTCGCGGCCATGAAGCAGAGCCGCCACATCCCGAAATCCGCCTGTCCCGCGCCCGACGTGTGGGCAAGGCTCTTTCTCGAGGCGAAGGAGGTCTTCGCGGTCACCCTTTCCTCCAAGCTGAGCGGCTCCTACAACAGCGCGATGGTCGCCAGGGAGATGGTCGAATCGGAGCATCCGGGCCACCGTGTGCACGTTTTCGATTCCCTCTCCGCGTCCGCCGGGGAGATCGCCGTCGGCATCCGGATCAAGGAGTGCGCCGAGGCGGGGATGGCGTTCGACGAGATCGTACGCGAGGTCACCGCGTTCATCCACGGGATGAAGACCTATTTCATCGTGGAGAACCTCGACACCCTCATCAAGGCGGGCCGTATGGGCAGGCTGACCGGCTATGTCGCGTCCGCGATGTCGCTGCGTCCGATCATGATGGGGGACGCCGGCGAAATCAAGCTCTATGAAAAGGCGCGCGGCTCGGTGCGCGCCTTCACAAGGCTGGTCGACATCGTCGGCGAGCGGCGGAGCAATTTCTCCGACCGCACCCTCGTCATCACCCACTGCAACAACGAACGGCAGGCGCGTTTCATCCGCGCGGAGGCCGCCCGCCGCTACAACTTCAAGGAGATCGTCGTCGCCCCCACCCGCGGCATCAGTACAATGTATGCGAACGAAGGCGGCGTCATCATCGCATTTTGACCGGACGGAGGAATGTGGCATGAAAAAGAACATCCTGGTATTGGTGGGAAGTCCGCGCCCAAAGGGCAACAGCCAGGTCCTCGCGGAGGCGTTTGCCGTCGCGGCGCGGGAAAAGGGGCATGAGACCGAGGTCCTGCGGGTCAGCGGCATGAAGATCGCGGGCTGCCAGGCGTGCGAGCGCTGCTGGAAAAAGGACGGCCTGCCCTGCGTCCAGCAGGACGACATGCAGAAGCTCTTTCCCAAACTCAATGTGGCGGACATGATCGTCTTTGCCGCGCCGATCTATTACTTTGGATTTCCCGCCCAGCTCAAGGCCGTCATCGACCGGTTCTACCCGCTCTGCCACGGCGACGACAAGCGCCGGGCGTTCGCGGACAAGGAGAGCGCGCTCATCCTCTGCGGCGCCTCCGAGGAGGAGGACGACTTCGAGCCCGCCGTCGCAAACTACGAGGTCATGGCCGACTATCTCGGCTGGGAGGACCGCGGTATCCTCGTGGCGTCCGGCCTCGGCGACATCGGCGATGCCGCGAAGAGCGAATGGCTGGAGGCCGCGCGCGATTTGGCAATGGACTTGTAGGGGTTTGCCGCTCAGGGAGCGGCGGAGTTTGTCGGTGGCCGGCCGACGGCGGTTTTAGATCGTCCGCTCATTGAGCGACGTAGCTTGTCGGTAGTCGACCGACAGCGA
>NZ_JANFZX010000082.1:0-7860 GCF_024461615.1 Anaerotruncus sp. DFI.9.16 | reverse complement strand
CCCTTGAGCGCCCTTCTTTCGTCCATTTCTTGGGCGATCAAGAAATGGACCCGCCTGCCGGGGCGGGACCCGGCGATCCCCGCCGCCGGAGGCGGCACATCTAAAGCGCCCCGGAGGGGCGCGAAGAAAGCTCCGCCGGGCGCAGCGCGGCAAATCCAAAGCCGCCGGCGGGCGGGCCCCGGCAATCCCCGCCGCTTGGAAAGCGGCAAATCAAAGAACATTTCCCACCACCATTTACATGCCAAAACGACACGAAATTCATGTTATAATAGAAACTTGCGGGTCTCTGACAGGACAAGGAGGGCCGCAACTGGAAAATATCGTTAGGCGAAAGAAACAGGAATGTGCACAAAATATGTGCATAATAGATAAAATGCTTAGAAAGTTTTCATTGTTTTTACGCGATATTTCACAAGAAATACTTGAAAGGCGCTCCAAAAACTGTTAAAATATAAAAAAGGGAGGTGAGGGCAATGGTTAAGCCAAAAAAAACAAAGTCGAAAGACAGCTTTCCATTGTATCTATTTCATCAGGGGACGAATTATAAGGCCTATGAATACTTAGGCGCCCATCCCTGCCGCAAGGATGAAGAAGATGGATACGTATTCCGCGTGTGGGCTCCCAACGCCGTGTCGGTATCGGTCGTTGGCGATTTCAACGACTGGGACCCGGATGCGAATCCGATGACGCTTCTGGAAGATCATGCGGTTTGGGAATGCATGATTTTTGGCCTCAAGCAATATGATTTATATAAGTTCTGCGTGAAGACCAAAGATGGACGCGCCCTGATGAAAGCGGATCCTTACGCCTTCCATGCCGAGACTCCGCCGGAGACGGCCTCCAAGCTGTACGACATCGAGGGCTACGAGTGGGACGACGGCGCGTGGTTCGCGAGCCGCCAGGGCTTCAACCCCTACCGCAGCCCGGTCAATATCTATGAGATGCACCTCGGCTCCTGGCGGCGCTACCCCGACGGCAACACCTACGACTACCGCAGGACCGCCGACGAGCTGGTCGAATACCTGGGCGACATGGGCTACAACTTCGTCGAGCTGATGCCGGTGATGGAGCACCCCTACGACGGTTCGTGGGGCTACCAGGTGACGAGCTATTTCGCGCCGACCTCGCGCTACGGCACCCCGCACGACTTCATGTACTTTGTGGACAGGTGCCACCGGGCGGGCATCGGCGTGATCATGGACTGGGTGCCCGCGCACTTCCCCAAGGACGCGCACGGCCTCTACGAGTTCGACGGCCAGCCGCTCTACGAATACCAGGACGTGCACAAGCGCGAGCACGCCCACTGGGGGACCCGCATCTTCGACTTCGGGCGCAACGAGGTCGTGAGCTTCCTCACCTCGAGCGCGATGTTCTGGGTGGAGAAGTACCACATCGACGGCATCCGCGTCGACGCGGTGGCCTCGATGCTCTACCTCGATTACGGGCGCGAGGACTGGGAATGGCTGCCCAACGTCAACGGCGGCCGCGAGAACCTCGAGGCGGTGGCGTTCCTTCAGAAGATGAACACCGCCGTGCTCACCGAGCATCCCAGCGCGCTGATGATCGCGGAGGAGTCGACCGCGTGGCCGATGGTCACGAAGCCCGCCTATGTGGGCGGGCTCGGGTTCAATTTCAAGTGGAACATGGGCTGGATGAACGACATGATCGCCTATACGTCGCTCGACCCGATCTTCCGCAGCTACAACCACGACAAATTGACCTTCAGCCTCTTCTACGCCTTTTCGGAGAACTTCATCCTGCCGATCTCCCACGACGAGGTGGTGCACGGCAAGTGCTCGCTCATCAACAAGATGCCGGGCGACTACGCGATGAAATTCTCCGGTATGCGCACCTTCCTGGCCTACATGATGACCCATCCGGGCAAGAAGCTGCTCTTCATGGGCTGCGAGTTCGCGCAGTTCATCGAGTGGAACTACAAGCAGCAGCTCGACTGGATGCTGCTCGACTACGACTCCCACCGCCAGATGCAGCAGTTCGTGCGGGACCTCAACCACTTCTACCTCGCGCACGCCTGCCTGTGGCAGGTGGAGGACTCGTGGGACGGCTTCAACTGGCTGGCGCACGACGACCACGCCCGGAACATCATCGTCTTCCGCCGCATCGACGACAACGGGGACGACCTTGTGGTGGTCTGCAACTTCGCGCCTGTGACGCGGGAGGACTACCGCATCGGGGTGCCCGACGCGACGAGCTATGACGAGGTCTTCAACACCGACGACGTGAAATACGGCGGCAGCGGCGTGGTGAACCGCGGCGCGATCCGGGTGAAGAACCAGCCGGACCACGACATGAAGCAGTCGATCACGCTCACGGTGCCGCCGCTGGCGGCGGTCTTCCTCAAGGGCAGGCCGCGCAGGACGGAAAAGGCCGTCCGGGCGAAAACCACGGCCAAAAAGGCCGCGAAGGCCCCGGCCGGAAAGCCTGTTGTGAAGAAAGAGCGCAGGAAACCCCAAAAGCAGGGGACTTGAGCCATCAACAAAGGGGGTAACAACATGTTCAAGAAGGAATGGATTGCCATGCTGCTCGCCGGCGGGCAGGGCAGCAGGCTGTACACACTGACGCAGAACCTCGCCAAGCCGGCGGTTCCCTTCGGCGGCAAGTACAGGATTATTGATTTCCCGCTTTCCAACTGCATCAACTCGGGGATCGACACGGTGGGCGTGCTCACCCAGTACCAGCCGCTCGTGCTCAACGAGTACATCGGCAACGGCCAGCCGTGGGACCTCGACCGCGCCAACGGCGGCGTGTTCGTACTGCCGCCCTACCAGAAGTCCTCCGGGTCCGACTGGTACACCGGCACGGCGAACGCCATCTACCAGAACATCAACTTCATCGACCGCTACGAGCCGGAATACGTCCTGCTCCTCTCGGGCGACCACATCTACAAGATGGACTATGAGAAGATGCTCGCCTACCACAAGGAGAAGAACGCCGACTGTACGATCGCGGTGCTTCAGGTCCCGATGGAGGAGGCCAGCCGGTTCGGCATCATGAACACATACCCGGACGGCACCATCTTCGAGTTCGAGGAGAAGCCGCCCCAGCCCAAGAGCAACCTCGCTTCGATGGGCATCTACATCTTCACCTGGGAGAAGCTGCGCAAATACCTCATCGAGGACGAGGCCGACCCGCTCTCCTCCAAGGATTTCGGCAAGAACATCCTGCCGGCGATGCTCGGCGACGGGCAGAAGATGGTCGCCTATCCGTTCGAGGGCTACTGGAAGGACGTCGGCACGATCGACAGCCTGTGGGAGGCGAATATGGACCTGCTCGACCCGAAGGTCCCGCTCGACCTCTACGACGACAGCTGGAAGATCTATTCCCGCAACCCGGTCATGCCGCCGCACTACATCGCCAACGGCGCGGTGGTGCAGAACTCGATGGTCACCGAGGGCTGCACGATCGCGGGCAATGTCGACTTTTCCATCCTCTTCGCGGGCGTGACCGTCGAGGAGGGCGCGGTGGTGCGCGATTCGATCATCATGCCCGGCACGGTGATCAAAAAGGGCGCGGTCGTCGAATACGCGATCGTGGCGGAAAACTGCGTGATCGGGGAGGGGGCCGTGGTCGGCCAGAGGCCCGAGAACGCCGAGAACAGGGACAACTGGGGAATCGCCGTTGTCGGCAACGGCATCACAATCGGCGCAGGCGCGGTGGTAGCCCCCAAAGCGATGATCGACAAAGACGTTCAGGGGGTGCAATAAGGACATGAGAGAAAATAAAGTAATGGGGATTATTTTCTCCAATATGCACGACAGCATGCTCGGCGAGTTGACCGAGCGGCGCACGACCGGCTCGGTGCCCTACGGCGGACGCTACCGCCTGATCGACTTCGTGCTCTCGAGCATGGTCAATTCCGACATCCAGGATATCGGGATCATCACCAAGCAGAACTACCAGTCGCTGATGGACCACGTGGGCGCGGGCCGCGCGTGGGACCTCGCCCGCAAGCGCGGGGGCCTCGTCATCCTGCCCCCCTTCGCGAGCAGCCAGGGCAGCGGCATCTATCGCGGCCGGCTTGAGGCGCTCCAGGGCGCGATGAGCTACATCAAGCACAACGACGCCAAATATGTGCTTCTCTGCGACAGCGACATCATCGCCAACATCGACATGCGCGAGATGATCAACGAGCACATCAAATCGGGCGCGCAGATCTCGATGATGTTCAAGACCACCGAGGTCTCCGCCGAGAGCGCCCGCGACACCACGACCCTCGCCTACGACGAGGAGACGAAGGATGTCACCGACATCTCGGTGCGCCCCGACGTGCGCGGCACCCAGCATGTCTACATGAACGTCATGCTGCTGGAAAAGACGCTGCTTGAGCGGCTGGTCGGCGAGGGCAAGAGCCACGACCAGTATTCCCTCATCCGCCACGCCATCCAGCCGGCGGTCGGCAAGCTGGCCATCAAGGCCTACGAGTTCAGCGGGTACACCCACAAGATCTCGGGCATGAAGAGCTACTTCGCCGCCAACATGGAGCTGCTCGACCCGCGGGTGCGCGCCGAGCTCTTCCCGAACAAGCGCCCCGTCTTCACCAAGGTGCGCGACCAGGTGCCCGTCAAATACGGCCTGTCGGCGCGGGTGGGCAATTCGCTGATCGCCGACGGCTGCATCATCAACGGCGACGTGCAGAACTGCATCATCTTCCGCGGCGCCAAGATCGGGCGCAACGCGGTGCTCAAGAACTGCATCATCATGCAGGACACCTATGTCGGCGACAACGCCCACCTCGAGTACGTCATCACCGACAAGGATGTGCTCATCAAGGATTCCCGCGTGCTGATCGGATATGAGACCTATCCGACCTACATCGCCAAGGGGAACAGCATCTGACCGGAGGGCCAATTCGTACAGGGGCGGCTGTGGCCGCCCCTGTCCTCACAGCAGACCGGCCATGCCGGCGAATACAGGAGGAAGAACATGAGGATTTTATATGTGGCGAGCGAGGCGACCCCGTTTATCGCGACCGGCGGGCTTGCCGACGTCGCGGGCTCCCTGCCGCGGGCGATCCGCAGCAAGCAGCACGCGTGCAGGGTCGTCGTCCCGCTCTACAGCTCGATCAAGCCCGAACTGCGGGAAAAGATGCAGTTCGTGTGCAGCTTTTACGTCCCGCTCGGCTGGCGCAACCAGTACTGCGGCGTCTTTGAAAGCAACTACAACGGCGTCAAGTATTACTTCCTCGACAACGAGTACTACTTCAAGCGGGACGGCGGCATCTACGGCTTCTACGACGACGCGGAGCGGTTCGCCTTTTTCTCCAAGGCCGTCTGCGAGATGATCCAGTACGTCGATTTTGACCCCGAAATCCTGCACTGCAACGACTGGCAGACCGCAATGACGCCCGTCTACCTCAACCTCTTCTACCGCCACCTTGACAAATACAAGAATATCAAGACGGTCTTCACCATCCACAACATCCAGTACCAGGGCAAATACGGCATGGAGATCGCGACCGACGTGCTGGGGCTGCCCTATTACGCCGCGCCCACCATGCTCTACGACGGATGCCTCAACATGATGAAGGCGGCCATCGAGGTGTGCGATTATGTCACGACGGTGAGCCCGACCTACGCCAAGGAGATCACCGACCCCTGGTTCGCCCACGGCCTCGACCGCCTGCTGCGCGCCAATCAGCACAAGCTGATGGGCATTTTGAACGGCATCGACACCCAGAGCTACAACCCCGGGGCCGATCCGGCGCTCTACGCGAATTACGGCCCCGAGACGATCGACCGCAAATACGTCAACAAGACCGAGCTGCAAAAGACCATGGGCCTCAAGCAGGATAAGGACACGATGCTGGTCGGCGTCGTGACGCGGTTTGTCGCGCACAAGGGCATCGACCTCATCCAGTATATCTATGAGGAGCTGATGAAACGGGAGCTTCAGGTGGTGGCGCTCGGCTCGGGCGACTACATCTTCGAGAGCTTCTTCCAGGAGATGCAGGCCAAATATCCCGGCAAAACGGCGGTGCGCATCGGGTTCATCCCCGACCTCGCGCGCAAGATCTACGCGGGCGCGGACTGCTTTTTGATGCCCTCCAAGAGCGAGCCCTGCGGGCTTGCCCAGATGGTGTCCCTGCGCTACGGCACCCTGCCGATCGTGCGCGAGACGGGCGGCCTCAAGGATTCGATCACCGACATGGGGCTGAACCTCGAGGGCAACGGCTTCACCTTCAAGACCTACAACGCGCACGACATGCTCGGCGCGATCGACCGGGCGGCGGGGCTGTATTACAACCGCGAGGTCTGGCCCAAGGCGGTCCAGAAGGCGATGACCTGCGACTTCTCGTGGGACCGCTCGGCGGGCGAGTACATCGATATGTACCACAGAATCCTGGGAGAGCTGGGCGGCTGATCAAAGAAAAATGCCGGGGCGGGTATCGAAGGATACCCGCCCCGGTTTTTTGCGCGCAAAATTTTGTGTACTTAGAATAAGTACGTTTTGCGGCCCGCCCGCCGCCGCCATGTTATGATAGCGAAGGGGGCGATAGGATGCCGTTGATGATCCAGGGCTGCAAAAAGGAGCGCTCGGTTTACAAAACGATCTATCTTCCGGAGCGTTTGGCCGACGCGGTTGATCGTATCGCGCTGCGGGAGAATGTCAGCTTTAACCGCGTCATCGTCTGTTTGGTCGAGTTTGGCGTGGAGGCTGCTTTGGCCACGGAGGATTGCTAGGCCCCGCCCGTGGGGACATGTCCTTGGGGGACTTTTTTTCTTGAAAAAAGTCCCCCAAACCCTTCAAAAAAGCGCCTGAAGCCCGGCGTTTCGTCAGAAACGCCGGGCCTTTTCTCACCCGCAACTTTTCACCGAGCCGCAGCGAGGCGCTTCGGAGGCCAACCGCCCGAAGGGCGGCTCTTGGGCCGGAGATAAAAAAGTTGACAAAACTTTTCATTTTAGGCCGGTTACCACGCGCGCGACGCCCGCGAGGTCGCGCCGGGTTTCCACCGCGTGGAAACCCGCGCCGCGCACCAGAGCCGCGACCGCTTCCGCCTGCGTGTACCCCACCTCGAGCGCCAGAAAGCCCCCCTCTTTGATCAGCGGACGGTAGACGCCCGGCAGCGCCCGGTAAAAATCCAGCCCGTCCCCGCCGCCGTAAAGCGCCATTTCCGGTTCGCGCTTTACCTGCGGCGGAAGCCCCGCCATCTCCTCCCGCGAAATGTACGGCGGATTGGATACCACGCCGTCGAGCGGCGGCAGCGCGGGCGGCGCGAGCGCGTCGCAGTGAAGCGCCTCCACCGGCGCGCCGTTTCGTTCGATGTTTCGCGCGAGATAGGGGAGCGCCGCCTCCGACAGCTCGAGCGCATACACCCGCGCGTCCGGACGCATGTGCGCGATCGAGATTCCCACGCACCCGCTCCCGGCGCACAGGTCCGCGACGACCGGCGAAGGGGTCTCCTCCATCAGGCCGAGCGCGGTCTCCACCAGCGTCTCGGTGTCCGGCTGAGGGATGAGCACCCCCTCGCCCACAAAGAAGGGCAGCCCGAAAAATTCCCACTCGCCCAGCAGGTATTGGAGCGGTTCGCCCTCCGCGAGCTTTCGGCAGTGCGCGAAAAAGCGTTCCAGAGCCGGCGCCCCCGCTTGCCGCGCGTCCAGTCCCGGCGCGTATCGGGGGAGCCTGAATGCGCCCTCAAAGAGACAGGAGACCTCGAACGCGCGGTCGGTGCCTGGCCCCGCGAGCGCGAGCCCTTCGCGGTAGGCGTCGGCGAGCGTCATAAACTTCCCTTCCTTTCCAAAACGCGCCGGCGATATTCGCCGGCGCGTTTTTGAGTTGTGGCGCGGTGGACGGGGCGGGGAGGCGGAAAATTGCGCGGCCCCCGCCGCGCCCCCCCCCGTT
>NZ_JANFZX010000081.1:0-7886 GCF_024461615.1 Anaerotruncus sp. DFI.9.16 | reverse complement strand
CCCCGGCCATCGGCCGGGGGCGCCCCTTTGCTGTGAACGGACCGGAAGCCCGGCAGGAAAGTCAGCGCCCGGTGTTTGGCACGGGCTTCCGGTTGTTGTTGACTTCAATGGTGGGCTTTTCAACGTCGGCCGGGCGGCCGGAGGGCTTCCTTTCAGGCAGGTCGGCCTTGCCGTCCGAGACGATGTAGGTGCCCAGCGTGAAGGTCCGGATGGAGAGCACCCGGTCGCCGTCGTCGTTTTCCCCGAAGTTGAAGAGGTGGGTCTTATCGACCAGCTCGCCGTCGCCGTCCACCTCGTAGACGTGGATGCGGCTTTCCCGCACGGTCAGGTCGCCGTCCTCGTCGACGAAGGGGTTGTAGAGGGAGAGGGTCGGGCGGGTCGCCGCCGGGACGCGGGGGTTGTCGACAAAGTCGAAGAGGTAGGCGTCCACGTCGTGGAAGTAGTCGAGGTAGTCGGCGTCGTTCCAGCGGGTGGAGAGGCGCGGGCAGTAGTAGTCGGCGTCCGAATCCGCGAGGAAGGTCATCGAGGCGACCGGCCCGTCCGCGTTCTCCCAGGTGACGATGTTGCGCTCGTTTTTGACCGGCTTAATCACGACGCCCTTTTCACCGATCGTGAAGGTCGCATCGTCGTCCACCCGGTTTTCATTCTGGATGTAGAGCTTGAAGGCGTGGTAATAGGTCTTGCCCGACTGGAGGCGCTCCTCCTGGGTCGCGCCCTCGAAGTAGGCTTTGTAGGCCTCGTCCTTCGCCTTCTGGGCGGCGGGCACGACGGTGTTTTTCTGCTCCGCCCACAAAAGGTAGGTCTCGCCGTACTTGACCGCGGCTTCATATTTTGTCCTGGCGGCGTCGGCGTCTGCCTTGGCCCGGTTCACCTGCCCGATGGTGACCGGCGCGCCGAGCGGGGCGAGGTTCGCCGCGGTGAGTTCCTGATACCGGGCCTCGAGCTTCGCTCTGTCGCCGTTGAGCGTGGTAAGTTGGCCTTCGAGCGCCTGCCGCTGGGCGGCGTTGCCCGCCTGCGGCGCCGCGTCGTCGATCTGTTTTTGCAGCCCTTCGGCCTGCGCCCGCATGGCGCCGAGCTGGCCCGCCTGATTGACCGCCAGCGTCCAGAGCTGCCCGCCGACGGCGGCCCAGTTGCCGCCCTCGTCGTCGATCAGGGGAACATCGTTAAAAATGCTGCCCTCGCCCTGAAGCCCCCGCAGGATGGCGTTGACGCCTGCCGCGTCCTTTTCCTCCGGGTCTTCTTTCGCGTTCTCGGACGCGAAGATGTTGAGCAGCGCGTTCGGGTCCTGCGTGCGGGGCAGGTTCCCGGTGGAGAGCCCTTCGCCAAGCGCCAGCGCGCCGTCGACGTCGACGCCCAAACCGGTGAGCACTCCGGTGAGGCCGCTGATATTCTGTTTGAGCGCGGTCAGCGCCTCCTGGAGCGCGGACGTGTCGGCCGGCTGCTCGGTGGGAAGGGCGGCGATCTGGTCGTTTACCTCCCTGATCTTCGCGTCGAGGTCGGCGAGCTGCTGCCGCAGCTTTTCCGCCTCGGCCGTGAGCGACTGGGCCTTCTGCTCCGCGTCGTACTGCGCCTTCAGATCCTCATAGACCTTCTGCAGCCGGTCGGCCTCGGCTTTCAGCGCGTCGACGCCGGGGATCTTTTCAACCGGGCTGCCGGGGCTGAACGCGGCGTAACCCGCGTCGGCGGCGAGCTGTTTGAGCTCGTTCAGCAGGTCCTTCTGCCTGTTTTCCGCGGCGGCCAGTTCCTTGACCGCCTGCTCGTAGGCGGCGCCGAGCTGTTCGGGCGTCAGGTCCGCGCTGCGCGCCGAAGGGCCCGCGAGCTTGAACATCGGGAAGAAGTCCCGGCCCCCGAGGCTCGGATAGTGGGTGACGATCAAATCCTTGCGCGCCTTGATCTGCGCCTCCATCTCGACCTTGTATTCGTCGGCGGAGAAATTGTCCTTGATCGAGAACCTGATGCAGACGTAGCGGGTGCCGTTGAAGCGCTTTTCCACGATGTCGGCTCCGCTGACCAGCTTGCCGTTGGTCTTTTTCTTCATCGAGAAGCGGACGACGCCCTTGTCGGTCAGGATGTCGTACCCCGCCACGGAGGAGGGCCCGATGATATAGTAGTAGTCGTCGCCGGGCTTCAGGGTGTCGTAGCCCGAATCGTAGGCGGGTTCGCCGTCCCCGTTCAGGATGGTGCCGACGACCGGGTCGGTATAGATGTCGTAGGACGCCGCGAAAGCCGCGACGTTCAGCGACAGCACGCAGGCAACCGCCAGAAGCAGTGCGAGCAGTTTTTTCATGGTGAGATGCCCCCTTCTTTGCTCTTGCGTTTCCAGTTTCTCTCTCTTTCCGGTTACTCTTATAACCAAATTGGAAGCCGCCGGGGGACAGATCCCGGTGTGTTTTTCGTGTCAACACGCCGCACGGGGAAAAAAGCCCGGGGCGGCCGTCTGGCCGCCCCGGGCGGGGGTTATTCGCGGTTGTCGTAGAGGACGCCGCCCCCCACCTCCAGCATCAGGGGGGAGTAGCCGTCCAGACCGTCGGACAGGGTGAGCTTTGCCGTATAGGACTCGGTGAGCGTCTCCCCGGAGGCGGTGTTGCGGTCGAACCGCTGGGAAACGGTGTAGACGCCCGCCTCTTCGTCGACCGACAGGCCCTGCTGGTAAAAGTGGACGCTGGCGGGGTCGTAGGCCTGCGCGCGGACCATCTCCTGCGCGCAGGTGACGGCGTACCGCTCCGCATCGGTTTGCGCGCCGGCCTGCTCCCGCGGGGCTTCCGCGCCGGGGCGCAGCAGGAAGAAGAGGAGCCCGCCCGCCGCGAGCAGGATGACGAGCAGGACGGGAAGCAGCCACCGCGGCGGCTTACGCCGGGATTTCGGCGCGTCGCCGGGCGGGCTCTCGTCGAAGTCGGGGAGCAGCTCGGGCTCGGGCGGGACGCCGCCCGGCGTTTCCCCGCGCAGGCAGGCGTCGCACAGATCGGAGACGCCGCCCTCGGGCAGCGGCCGCCCGCAGAGGATGCAGGCGCGCACCGGAGGGGCGTCCGCCCCGGCGGGGGCGGAGAGGGGTGCGCCGCAGTGCAGGCAGTAGGCGCTTTTGCGCGGGATGCGTTTTTTGCAGTAAGGGCAGACCATGCCGTTCCTCCTTCCGAGGGGGATTCTGGGAATATGATAGCACAGCCTCCGGAAAATGCAAGCGGGTCAGCGGCAGCTTTCGAGAATCCGCCGGAAGGCGCGGATGTGGAGCTGTTCGTCGAGTATGATGCGGTTGAGCATCGCGGAGATATAGCAGTCCTCGATCGTCGCCGCCTGGTACTGGTAGGTGTGGATGGCGGCCTGCTCGAGGGAGATGTCGCTTTGGACCGCCTCGCAGAGGGAGGCGTGGCAGGTCACCATATTGCCGTTCCAGGCCACCGGGCAGCCCTGCCGCGAGGAGCAGTAGCGCGGGTCGCCGCCGAGCAGCAGGACGAGCCTGCCGAAGATGTCGAGGTGGTGCATCTCGGTGATCGAGATGTGGTGAAGGACGTCGGCGGCCTCGGGCGCGGAGCGTCCGAGTACGAGGCTGTGGTAGGTGTACTGGGTGATCGAGGTGAGCTCGCTGCTCGCGGAAGCGAAATTGGCCTGGAGCATCTGCGCGTAACGGGGATTGGGCCGCTCCACGCGGATGGGAGGATAGGGTTCCGGCGCCGCGTAGAGGATGGCGTTCTGATCGCTCATAGGGGTCCCTCCTGTCAGGTTTTTACATGTTTAAAGATATGCGCGGCGGCCTCCGGACAGACTGGGAAAAATTTTTCCGGAAAAGATGGGGCGCAGGGCTTCCACTGTAGTCATGAAAAACTTATAATAAAAGTATAATTTACTTTTCCTGCGAGCGGCTGTTTTGTCGAAAAAAACCGCTTTCAAAAAATGATGCACAAATTTTGGGGACACTTTTACACAAATGGAAAATACATTTAATACTGGTAACATATATCTAGAACTATGGTAGTTTGAAATGGGTCGAAAAATGTATTATGATGTCGAAAAGGGGTGTGGACGCATGTCAAACAGCAACGAGGTAATCAGACGTAACATCCGGTTTGTACGCACTTCCCTTGGAATGACACAGGAACAGCTGGCGTTCGCGTCGGGGATGACCACCGCCTGCGTAAGCAGGCTGGAGCGGGTCAACGGTAACCCGACGGTGCAGACGCTCGACCAGATCGCGGATGGCCTGAAGCTCCAGACCATGCGCCTCTTTGACGAGGACCTGATCTCCCCGGAGAACAGGCGGCTGACGGCGCTTCAGCGCAGCTTTTTCGCGGCGCAGGAGCTTCCCGCCGAGCGGCAGGAGGAGTTGAGCCTGCTGATTCAGAACTATATCAGCCTCGGGAAGCTCTTCTGAGGCTGGACCGCAGGCAGCGTAAAAGGCACGGGGCCGCCGATGGGCGGGCTCGTGCCTTTTTGCGCGCCGGACGATTTACAACCGGGGCGCAGGCTGGTATAATAACCGAAGCGGCTATCAAGCATTTATGATCAATCCCGCCTGTTTCGGCGGCAAAGGACAACCGTATTAAAGGAAGCGAAAAGATGGAAAATCGAGTGGAAAAGGCCGTGGCGCTGCATAAGCAGGGCTACAACTGCGCGCAGGCGGTGCTCTGCGCCTACTGTGACCTCTTCGGCATGGACGAGGAGACGGCGTTCAAAATCTCCGAGGGCTTCGGCGGCGGCATCGGCGGCATGCACAGCGGCGTGTGCGGCGCGACGAGCGCGGTCTATATGCTCGCGGGGCTCCAGGGGAGCGGCGGCTCGCCCGAGAAGGGGCTCACCAAGGCCGCGACCTACGCGCGGATCAAGGAGCTGGAGAGCATCTTCCAGGCGGAGAACGGCAGCACCACCTGCCGTCAGCTGATCGAGCGGCGCAAGGCGGGCGAGGGAAAGAGCTGCCGCGAGCTGGTGATCTATGCGGCCGGGCTCGTCGAGCGGGAGCTGCTCGGCGAAGGAAAATGAGGCTTGAACACTGCACCCTCTGCCCGCGCGCCTGCGGGGCCGACCGGAGGACGGGAAGGGGATTCTGCGGCGGCGGCGCGCTCCCGCGCGTCGCGCGCGCGGCCCTGCACCAGTGGGAGGAGCCCTGCATCAGCGGGACGCGCGGCTCGGGGACCGTCTTTTTCTCCGGCTGCCCGCTGCGCTGCTGCTTCTGCCAGAACTACCGGATCAGCGCGGAAAACTTTGGGAAGGAGATCTCCGTCGGCCGTCTGGCGGAAATCTTTCTCGAATTGCAGGCGCAGGGCGCGCACAATCTCAACCTCGTGAACCCCACCCACTGGGCGCCCTGGGTCGTGGAGGCGGTGGGGCGCGCCCGCCCCGCGCTCAAAATTCCCGTCGTCTGCAATTCGGGCGGCTACGAGTCTCCCGAGACGCTGGAGCTGCTTGGGAAGGTGGCGGACGTCTGGCTGCCCGACCTCAAATATGCCGACGCGGCGCGCGCGGCGCGCTATTCGGGCGCGCCCGACTATTTCCGGGCGGCGACCGCCGCGATCGCCGAAATGTTCCGGCAGACGGGGCCCGTCCGGTTCGGAGCGGACGGGCTGCTCGAAAAGGGGCTCGTCATCCGCCATCTCGTGCTGCCGGGCGGGCTCCACGATTCGATCGCGGTGCTCGAATGGATCGCGGAAAACCTGCCGCTGGAGGAGATCCGCGTGAGCGTCATGAGCCAGTACACCCCCTTTTACCGCAGCGGGGAGTTCCCCGAGCTCGGCCGGCGGCTGAGCAGCTACGAGTACCGCAGGGTGCTCGAGCGCGCGCGGGAGCTGGGCGTCCGCGGCTACATGCAGGAGAAAAGCTCCGCAAAAGAAGAATACACGCCCCCCTTTGATTTGGAGGGCGTGTAAAGACATGGAGTGCGTATCCACAGGAAACGCCGAAAGCAGGAGAGCCGCGGGATTCCCGCGGCTCTTTCACGCGCCGCGGACGCCGGACGGCGCCGGGCGGCGCCGGGCGGCGCGCGGGTACGCAGTTCAGGCCGCGTGCGCGGCGGCGACGCGGCGGCGGACAGGCCGCGCCTGCGCGGCCTGCGTCGGGGGCGCCGGTGCATGGCGGCGCCGGGCCGGCTTCTTGGAGCCCGCCCGCGCGCAGAAGACGCCAATCGCGGTGAAGGCGACGAGCTGGAGGATGCACTCCCAGAGGGAGATGCCGCCCGTCTCCCATGCGCCGAGCGAACCGAGGACCAAAAACGCCGAAACCACCGTAAGCAGTTGGAACAGATAGCGGATATGATAGAACAGTTTCATCCGGATGCCTTCCTTCCTCCGCGCCGACCGTTTCCCGGCGGACGGCCTCCCGCGCGGAAAAGGAGGCGTCCGGACTGCCGAAAAACAACGATTGTTTGTATTTTCAATATACAACAACTATTGGTTGTTGTCAAGCCGTTTTACAACTTTTTTGATTATTTGGATTGACAGATACAACCTATTGATGTAAAATATAACTGTCAGTATAAATGGCTGCGGGGACGGCGGCGCCGCGGGCCGGACAGCGGGTTCCTCCCGCGCGCCGGGAAAGGGAGAAGATCAATGTTTTCCGAACGGTTGAGGGCGCTTCGCAAGGAGCGCAAAATTTCGCAGGGCGCGCTGGCCGCACAGCTCGGCATCAGCCAGCAGGCGGTCGGCAAGTGGGAGACGGGGCGTTCCACCCCCGACCCCGGCACGCTCCGTAAAATCGCCGACCTCTTCGGCGTATCGGCCGACGGCCTGCTCGGGCGGGACGACGCGCATTCCGCGCCGGTGTGGCCGGGGGCGGAGGTGCTCGTGCCGGTGCTCGGCACCGTCAAGGCGGGCTACGACGCCTACGCCTTTGAGGAGGATTACGGCAGCGAGCCCGCGAACGTCAAAAACCCGCGCGACTACTTTTACCTGATCGTGCGCGGGGACAGCATGGAGCCGCGCATCAGCAGCGGCGACCTCGCGCTTGTCCACAGCCAGCCCGACGTCGAAAGCGGGGATCTGGCCGTCGTGCTTGTCGACGGGGAGGAGGGCACCCTCAAAAAGGTGCTCAAAAAGGAGGGCGCGGTGATCTTGCAGCCCTTCAATCCCGCCTACCAGACGCAGGTCTTCATCGGCGGGGAGATCGACCGGCTCACCATCGTGGGCAAGGTCGTGGAGACAAAAACCAAGTGGTAGGTTGCTTATTGGGCCGCGGTGTGCTAAAATCATCCTGACAGGACGCTACAGGGCTAGAGAAGTTTTGAAAAGGGGTTATCGGATTGAATATTTGGCATGACATGTCGCCCAAGCGCATTACCAAAAACGACTTTATCGCTGTGATCGAAATCCAGAAGGGCGGGAAGAACAAATACGAGCTGGATAAGGAGACGGGGCTGATCATCCTCGACCGGATCCTCTACACCTCCACCCATTATCCCGCCAACTACGGCTTCATCCCGCGCACCTACGGCGACGACAACGACCCGCTCGACGTGCTGGTGCTCTGCTCCGAGGCGCTCATCCCGCTGAGCCTCGTGCGCTGCTACCCGATCGGCGTTATTTCGATGATCGACAACGGCAAAAACGACGAGAAGATCATCGCGATCCCCTTTGAGGACCCGATGTACAACCACTACCGGGATATCAGCGAGCTGCCCGAGCATGTCTTTGCCGAGATGCGCCACTTCTTCAGCGTCTACAAATCCCTCGAGGGCAAGCAGACCGCCGTCAACGAGGTGGCCGGCCCCGAAACCGCGATCGAGATCGTCCAGAACGCGATCGACCACTACGTCGAGAAGTTCTGCCGCGGATAGGTCCCGCGAAGCTCCGGGAACACGGAAAACCCCCGTCGCTGTGATACAGCGGCGGGGGTTTTTGCGCGGCGGCGGGATCGCCCGCGCGAAGCGCGGGGCGGGGGGGGGGGGGGGGGGGGGGGGGGGG
>NZ_JANFZX010000080.1:0-8169 GCF_024461615.1 Anaerotruncus sp. DFI.9.16 | reverse complement strand
TGGCGCCTGTGGCCCTCTTTGAATGCGCGTCGCCGCTCTGCGGCGCTCGCCGCAGACGAGGAGCGCATCTAAAGCCCCGCCGGGCGCAGCGCGGCAAACCCAAATTCACAGCTTCTTTACAAAATTATCTATGATTCTACATAACTACAATTTATATTATAGATGATTTATAACTAAATAAGAGACGGGAGGCGAACGGCGCAATGGAACCTGCGGAGTTTAAAAACCAGGTCTGGGCGCTCATGCGGGACATCACCGACCGGATGAACGGCGTGTTCCATCCGATCATCGACCGCTACGGGCTGACGATCATGCAGATGCGGGTCCTTTTTGAAATCCGCCGGGAGGACGGATGCACGGTCAGCGGGCTGAGCCGGCGGGTGTGCGCGGCGGGAACCAACGTCTCCGCGCTCTGCAAGCGGCTCGAACGCGAGGGCCTGCTCGAACGCTCCCGCGACCCGCGGGACGAGCGGGTGGTGCACATCACGCTGACCGGGGAGGGCCGCCGGACGGTCGACGAGGTCGACGCGCTTGTCACCCGCGCCTTCCCGCTGCTGAACGAGGAGGACGCCGAGGTGATCCTCGACGGCATGCAGAGGCTCAGCCTCCTGCTCCAGAAGCGCGATTCCATTCAAGAGAACCCCTGACCGGAAAGGATGATTCATATGCAGGAACAACCGAAAATCCCGAAAAAACCGCTGTTATATTATGTCGTCATGGTCATGCTGGTCATGATGCTGCTCAACATCTTCGTCTTCCCGCTGCTGCTGCAGCCGCGGGTCACCGAGGTCGATTACGGCACCTTCATGAGCGACGTGGAGGCGGGCAAGGTCACCGAGGCAAACCTCGATGACGGGTACGTCTACTATGCGATCCCCAATGAGAAAAATCCCAAGCAGACGGACCTCTACATGACCGGGCAGATGCCGAACGACACCGGGCTGGTCGACCGCCTCTATGAGAAGGGGGTCAAATTCTCCAACATCGTGCCGGAAAAGGCCTCTCCCCTGATGAGCTTTCTGCTCACCTGGATCCTGCCGCTGGCCGTTTTCGCGCTGATCGGGCAGTTCTTCATGCGCTCGATGCAAAAGCGGATGGGCGGCGGAGGCAACGCGATGACCTTCGGCAAGTCCAACGCCAAAATCTATGTGCAGGCCCAGACGGGCAAGACCTTTAAGGACGTGGCAGGCGAGGACGAGGCCAAGGAGGCCCTCACCGAGATCGTCGACTTCCTCCACAACCCCCGCAAATACGCGGAGATCGGCGCAAACCTGCCCAAGGGCGCGCTGCTTGTGGGCCCTCCCGGAACGGGCAAGACGCTGCTCGCCAAGGCGGTCGCCGGAGAGGCGGACGTCCCCTTCTTCTCGATCTCGGGTTCCGAGTTCGTCGAGATGTTCGTGGGCATGGGCGCGGCCAAGGTCCGCGACCTCTTTAAGCAGGCCAATGAAAAAGCCCCCTGCATCGTCTTCATCGACGAGATCGACACGATCGGCAAAAAGCGCGAAAGCGGCGTGATGGGCGGCAACGACGAGCGCGAGCAGACCCTCAACCAGCTGCTTACCGAGATGGACGGCTTCGACGGGCGCAAGGGCGTCGTCATCCTCGCCGCCACAAACCGCCCCGAATCGCTCGACCCGGCGCTGCTGCGCCCCGGCCGGTTCGACCGGCGCATCCCCGTCGAGCTGCCCGACCTCGCGGGCCGCGAGGCGATCCTGCGGGTCCACGCGCAGGACGTGCGGACCGAGTCGGACATCGACTGGGGCGTGATCGCCCGCGCGACCGCGGGCGCCTCGGGCGCGGAGCTTGCCAACATCGTCAACGAAGCCGCGCTGCGCGCCGTCAAATACGGCCGCACCCTCGTGAACCAGAGCGACCTTGAGGAATCGGTCGAGGTGGTCATCGCGGGCTACCAGCGCAAAAACGCGGTCATCTCCCCGCGCGAGCGGGAGATCGTCGCCTACCATGAGATCGGGCACGCGCTCGTCGCCGCCAGGCAGACCGACTCCGCGCCGGTCCACAAGATCACCATCGTGCCGCGCACCTCGGGCGCGCTCGGCTACACGATGCAGGTGGACGAGAGCGAACGGGTGCTCATGTCCAAGGAGGAGGCCTTCAACAAGATCGCGACGCTCACCGGCGGCCGCGCGGCCGAGGAGGTCGTCTTCCAGTCGGTCACGAGCGGCGCCTCCAACGACATCGAGCAGGCCACCAGGCTCGCCCGCTCAATGGTCACCCGCTACGGCATGAGCGACGCCTTCGGCATGGTCGCGCTCGAGACGGTCCAGAACCCCTATCTCGGCGGCGACGCGTCGCTCGAGTGTTCCGCCGAGACGGCCGCCCGCGTCGACCAGGAGGTCATGGGCATCATCCGGGAGGCGCACGACAAGGCCGTCAAAATTCTCCGCGACAACGAGCCCAAGCTCCACGAGCTGGCAAAATACCTGCTCGAAAAGGAGACGATTACCGGCGAGGAGTTCATGCGGATCCTAAACGCGTGACCCCGCCCGACTGTGAGGAACCAGACCGATGCGATGGATTACCAACCTGATCCCGATCCTCGTCTACACGGTGCCCGCCGTGCTCATCGCGATCTCGCTGCACGAGTTCGCGCACGGCTGGGCGTCGTGGAAGCTGGGCGACCCCACCCCCCGGGCGACCGGGAGGCTCTCCCTCAACCCGCTGCGCCACCTCGACCCGATCGGCACCCTCTGCCTGCTGGTCTTCCACTTCGGCTGGGCAAAGCCGGTGATGGTCGACCCGCGCTACTATAAAAACCGCAAAAGGGGCATGGTGCTCACCGCGCTGGCCGGGCCGGGCATGAATTTTCTGATCTCTCTCGTCTGCACGCTGGGCATGGGGCTCATCCTCAGGCTCACGGGCGGCTATGTGGGAGCGGTCGTGCGCTACATCTACTACCTGCTCTTCTACACCTCCGCGATCAGCACCGGCCTGGGGCTCTTCAACCTCATCCCGGTGCCGCCGCTCGACGGCTCCAAGGTGCTCGGCGCGGTGCTGCCCGAGGACAAATACTTCGGCTACATGCGCTACGAGCGGTACGGCGCGCTCATCATGATGGTGCTGCTTTTCACCGGCGTCCTCGACCAGCCGCTCGCCTTTTTGAGCGACGGCCTAAGCGATTTCTTCTGGCTGATCGCGGAGGCGGTCTTCCGCCTCTGAAAAGCTTCGCCGGCCTTCTCGCACCGAGCCGCAGCGAGGCGTGTCGGAGGCCAACCGCCCAAAGGGCGGCTCTTAGGCCGTAGATAAGGCCGCGGGTGAGAAAATGCCCGGCGTTCCGAATGGAACGCCGGGCATTTTCGAGGGCGGAGCCCTTCGCGTCTTTTTCCTGAGAAGCGCATGTTCTTTACTTCTTTCTTTTGCAGGAGAAAAGAAAGAAGGCGCGCGGGGCGTTCCGCCCGCTGCGGCGAGCGGCAAAGGGGCGCTTTTTAAAAAGCCCCTTTGCCCCCGAAAACGTTTAATGATTGGCGCGGCGGTAGATCTCGTAGGCGTCGGGCGCGTCGAGCACCCGGAAGGTGCCCACCTTGCGGGTCCCGCCGTACATGCAGTTGACCGCGAGTCGGTGCAGCACTTCGTCCGGCTGCGTCCCGATGCCGAGCTCGCCGAAGCAGGTCGGCATCCCGAGCGAGCGGAAATAGTCCACCGTCGCGTCGATGCCCGCGCGCGCCGCCGCCCGCTCGTCGGCGTTTTCAATGCCCCAGACGTTTTTCGCGTAGCGCGCGAACCGCGCCGGGTTCGTCTCCCAGCAGTAGTCCGCCCACGAGCCCCACACCGTCGAAAGGCTCGCGCCGTGCGCCACATCAAACATCGCGGACAGCTCGTGGCCGAGCTGGTGGGGCGCGAAATCCTTGACGCCGCCCAGCCCCGTCAGGTCGTTGTGAGAGAGGCTCCCCGCCCACATGAGCTCGCTCATCGCGTCGTAGTCGTGCGGGTCCCGGACCGCCGCGCGGCCCTTTTCGATCGCCACCCGCAGCACCGATTCGGCGATCTGGTCGCTCAGCTCGTTGCCCAGGATCGGGCAGAAATACCGGTCGAGGGTGTGCATCATGATATCCACCACGCCGCACGCCACCTGGTAGACGGGCAGCGTGAAGGTGAGCTCCGGATTCATCACCGCAAAGCGGGGCCGCACCAGATCGCTGCCGAGCCCGCGCTTCTCCCCCGTCTCCTCGTCGGTCAGCACCGACGAGCTGCTCGTTTCGCTGCCCGCCGCGGAAATCGTCAGCACGACCCCCACCGGCGCGCAGCCCACGGGGACCGCCTCCCGCGTCCAGAACCTCCAGATGTCCACGCCGGGATTGCCCAGCCCCAGCGCGACCGCCTTGGCCGTGTCGATGACGCTTCCGCCGCCCGCCGCGAGCACGAAATCCGCCCCGAACGCCCGTGCCCGTTCCAGCGCCTCGCGCGCAAAGGCGAGCCGCGGATTGGGCTTGACCCCGCCGAGCGCCTCATGGGCGAGCCCCGCCGCCGCGAGGCTGCCGGTCACCCGGCCGATCAGCCCGCTTTTGACCGCGCTGCCACCCCCGTAGAGCACCAGCACCCGGCTGCCGCCCAGCTCCTTTACAAGGGAGCCCACCTGCGTCTCCGTCTCTTTCCCGAACACCACGCGCGTCGGGGAGTAGTAGGAAAAGCTCTGCATTGCCAAACCTCCTCAATCAGATATGCCGTCCCTGTCATTGTAGCCGCGTGAAAACGGGATGTCAAGCGGGCCGCGGGGGCGCCAAAGGCGCCGGAAGCGGCCCGGGCGGCGGCGGGGCCGCGCGGCGCGCCCCGTTCGCGGCCGGTTTCCCGAAAGCAAAAAGGCGGGCGCGCGGCACGCAGGCGCCGCCGCCCACCCCGGATCAGCCGCGCCGCCAGGTGGTCGGCATCAGCAGCGCGAGGATCGGGAAGATCTCCAGCCTCCCGATCAGCATGTTGGCGGTGAGCACCAGCTTGCTGAAATCGGAGAAAGCCGAATAGTTGCCCATCGGGCCGACCAGTCCCAGCCCCGGCCCGATGTTGTTCAGGCAGGCGAAGACGGCGGTCACGTTGGTTTCAAAGGAAAAGTTGTCGAACGACACGAGCAGGGCGGAAACCGCGACGATGATGCAGTAGACCGCCATATAGGCGTTGACCCCGTAAAGGGTGCCCTCGTCGAGGATCGAGCCGTCCATCCGCGCGAGCTTGACCGAGCGGGGGTGCAGCATCTTCCACACCTCGTTGCGCACCGACTTGAAGAGGATGATGAGACGCGCGGTCTTGATGCCGCCGCCCGTCGACCCGGCGCAGGCGCCCAGCACCATGAGCAGCACGAGCAGCGAGCGGGAAAACTCCGGCCAGAGGTTGAAATCCGCCGTGGCGAAGCCGGTGGTCGTCATGATCGACGACACCTGGAAGGCCGCGTGGTGGAGCGCCTCCCGCACGGACGGGTAGAGGTGGGAGATGTTGACCGTCACAAGCGCGATCGACCCGAGCATGATGCCGAGGTAGACCCGCAGCTCCTCATTGAAGAACGCCTTGGCGAACTCCCGGATGAGCAGCAGGTAAAAGATGTTGAAGTTGATGCCGAAGACCGCCATAAAGACGGTGACGACCGTTTGCAGGTAGAAGCTGTATCCCGCCATGCTGTCGTTCTTGACCGCGAAGCCGCCCGTACCGGCGGTGCCGAACGCGGTGGTCACCGCGTCGAAGAGGGGCATGCCCCCCGCGAGCAGCAGGACGATCTGGAGCAGGGTGAGCGCGACATAGATGCCGTAGAGGATCTTCGCCGTCTGGTGCATCTTGGGCACCAGCTTGCCCACCTGCGGGCCGGGGCTCTCGGCGCGCAGCAGATGCAGCGACGCGCCCGAGCCGCGCGTCATCGGCACGATCGCCAGCAGGAAGACGAGCACGCCCATGCCGCCCAGCCAGTGGGTGAAGCTGCGCCAGTAGAGCAGCCCCATCGCCATCGATTCCACCTCGGTCAGGATGCTCGCGCCCGTGGTGGTGAAGCCCGACACCGTCTCGAAGACGGCGTCGACATAGCTTGGAATGCCCCCGCCGAAATAGAAGGGCAGCGCCCCGAAGAGGGAGACGACCACCCACACGAGGCCCACCGTGACGAACCCCTCCCGCGCGCCGAACGAGCGGTTTTCGGGGCGCTTCCACGACCAGGGCACGCCCACGAGGAGCAGGGCGCCCATCGCGATCAAAAAGCCGGTCGCCGCGGCGTGTTCCCCCTGGTAGAGCGAGATCGCGAGCGCGGGCGCCATGAAGACCGCCTCGAGCCGCAGAATCCGCCCGATGAAATATGCAATGATCCGGTAATTCATTCCGCCATTTCCTCCCGCGCCGCCGTTTACTGCACCGCCGCCAGCCGCTCGGGCGCGTCGGCGAAGATGTCGTTGAGGTCGACGATCATCCGGTCGGCGGTCGTCACGACGATCAGCGTATCCCCCGGCTCGATCGTATCGTCGCCCTTGGGGATGATGATGCGGCCTTTCCGGTTGATGCAGGCGATGAGGATGTCCGGCTTGAGGGTGATCTGCTGGAGGGTCTCCCCGAGGTGCCGGGTCGAGGGGCTCGCGAGGAATTCCAGCGCCTCCACCCGCTCGTCCACGATGCGGTGGAGCGCCAGCACCGAGCCGGTGGTGTTCTGCATCGCGCGCACATAGCGCACGATGTCGTTGGCGCAGAGCAGCTTCGGGCTGATGACGCTGTCGATCCCCTTGTCGCGGATGACCTCGGTATATTCGGTGCGGTTGATCTTGGTGACCACCTTGGGGACGTGCAGGTAGTTGGCGAACATCGAGATGAGCAGGTTCTCCTCGTCGATGTTGGTGAGCGTCACGACCGCGTCGGTCTGCTCAATCCCCTCGGCGCGCAGCACCGCCTGGCTCGAGCCGTCCGCGTGGACGATCTGGGCGCGGGGCAGCAGCTCGGCGAGCTGGTTGCAGCGGTCCTCCGACGTCTCGATGATCTTGACGCCGATGCCCGCCTCCTCCAGTTCCCGCGCGAGGTAGTAGGCGATCCGGCTGCCACCCACGAGGATGGCGTTGCGCACCTTGATCTTCTCCAGTCCAAGGTGCTTGATGAGCGCCGTCAAATCCTGGGTGGGCGCCGTGACATAGAGCTTGTCCCCCCGCTGGAGCCGGAAGGAGCCGTCGGGGATATAGACGCGGTCCTCCCGCTCCACGGCGCAGACGAGCACCTTGACCTTCGCGATCTTATACAGCTCGTTCAGCCGCTTGCCGCTGAGGATGCTCCCCTCCCGCAGCACGATCTCGACGATCTCCGCGCGCCCCTTCGCGAAGGAATCGCGCTTCAAAAAGGTCGGGAACTGCAGCAGGCGGAAGATCTCCTTTGCGGAGGCGCGCTCGGGGTTGATCATCATGCTCAGCCCCAGCTCCTCCCGCAGGAAAAAGAGCTGCTCAACATATTCCGGGTTGCGCATCCGCGCAATCGTATGCTTGCAGCCGAGCTTGCGCGCGATGATGCAGCAGAGCAGGTTCAGCTCGTCCCCCGACGCCGCCGCGATCAGCAGGTCGCTGTTCTGCACGTCAGCCGCCTTCTGCACCCGCAGGCTCGCGCCGTTGCCGTGCACCGCCATGACGTCGAAGATCTCCGCCGACTCGCGCAGCACCTGGCGGTTGTTGTCGATCACCACGATGTCATGCCCTTCCTTGGACAGGCGTTCCGTCAGCGTGTATCCGACTTTTCCGTCGCCTACTATGACAATCTTCATCTTTCCGTTTCGCCCCTACGCAGAGATTCCCGCGGCCGTCACGGCCGCGGGCACCCCATCTTTATAGTATCTTTAGCTTTTCTTAACTTCGCTTTAATGCGATCTTAACACAAATGACAGCGTTCGGCAAGTTTTGCGCGGCTTTTTCCGGTGAATATTTGCATCCTGCCAATAAGTGGCACGCAGGGGCTGTTTCCCCACCGGAAAACCGCCCCTGCGGATGTTCCTTTTTCTCTTGTAAAAAGGAACCGAAAAATACGCCTGAAGGGAAAAGCGTTCCGCGCTTTGCGAAGCGCGGCGGGGGGGGGGGGGGGGGGGGGGGGGGGCCGCCCCAGCGTAGGGCGCGCGGGGCGGGGTCGCCGCGGGGGGGCGCGGCGACGCACGACTGGGCGCCGGGGACCGCGGCGATGGCGGCCTTCTGGACGGGCAGGAACATGCCGTAATCCATGTTC
>NZ_JANFZX010000008.1:0-76114 GCF_024461615.1 Anaerotruncus sp. DFI.9.16 | reverse complement strand
AACCCTGCTGATCATCGGAACCCTGCTGATCATCGGAACCCTGCTGATCATCGGAACCCTGCTGATCATCGGAGCCCTGCTGATCATCGGAACCCTGCTGGTCATCGGAACCCTGCTGGTCATCGGAACCCTGCTGGTCATCGGAGCCCTGCTGATCATCGGAGCCCTGCTGATCATCGGAGCCCTGCTGATCATCGGAACTCTGTTGGCTTTCATCGGACGCGTCGTCCTTGTCTTCTTCCTGATGCGCCAGCTTTTTCAGCTTGGCGTTGAGCTCGTCGATCTGTCCGGCGAGATCACGGTAGTCATCCAGATCGGCGTCGATCTCGTCGATGCTGGCGTAAACGCCGTCCTTGACTAGCGCGGCCTTGAGCGCGTCGACCTCCTGCTGGAGGGAAGCGGCGGGAGTTTCCTCCGAAATGGCCTCCGCGGACATCAGGCTGACCATGTCGATGGTTTCCTTGGGCTCGGAGGAGATGGAGAAGCTGTCAAAGCGGTAGCCGCCAAAACTTTTGATCGCGTCGGACAGATCCACCGGACCGGCTGCGGTTGGGGCGTCCATATAGTGGGTCTCGTTAATCTGCCCGTCGGAAGAGGTATAGAGGAGCGTGATGCGGTCGGCTTCGGGCTTGGGCGGGTCAACGCTCTTTTCAGTCCACTTGGCGTGGAGCGTGAGACTCTCGGTGACGGTATCGGAGCCGAAGTCCCATGCTTCGGCGAAAGTGCCGTCATCCTTGTACCAACCGGAGAAGTCGCAGTTTTCTTTGGACGGGTCGGCGGGCCTGCCAATCGTGCTGCCCGGGACGATGCCGGTGATGGGAGCCACATCGGAGCCGCCGTTGCTGTCAAAGGTGACGGTGAAGGTCGTGGCGGAGGGCGTTTTGCAGACTACATCAAATTTGATCGGCGTACCGGAAGACACGGTCCAGTCGTCGCTGGCAGAGGCACAATGGAGTATAACTGACTGGTAACTCGCACCGGAAATTAGGGTATGCTCCGTTCCGGAAGCAGCGCTGAAGGCCTCCAGATATTTTGCTGCATTGACGGTTACGGTTACGCCCCATCCTCCGGGGCCCCCGGTATTCGGGATTGGACGGATATCGCCAATACTGTAGCTGCCGTCGATCAATTCGAAATCGACAGAATTGTTATTACCGTGATCGACATCCGTATTGAAGCACTGCATGCTGATTTGGCCGAGGAGCGTCTTAAGCTCATCTGTGGTCGGCTCTTCAGGGGGAATTTCGTTCCAGTAGGCGTAAACCGTAGTTTTGTTGTTTACGATGGTGGTAGAGGTGAATTTGAAACCGCTTCCGTTGGGCTGAGTATACCAGCCGTCGAAGGTGTAGTTTGTCCTGGCGGGGTCGGTCGGCATTTTGTTGCCAAGGAAAGTTCCGGCAGGAACAGTTACGGGAGAAACGGGGGAACCGCCTTGTGAGTCAAACGTGACCGTTACGTTTTCGGGAGTTTTTTGTGTAACATAAAAATCAACAGAGTTTGGTGTGACACCAGTATTTGTTAATGTCACGGATTTATTCTGCCCTGGGACAATTACATAGTTAGCAGGAACATAAGAGGCAACTTGTGCGGAGGTTATGGTCTGAGCTCCATATTTTTCGGCGACTGTGTAGTTACTGCTGCCAACATTGTTGGATGTGCCTTGCAGGATATAATTAATCATAAGGGCCCGCGATCCCGAGGGTATTGATGCAGAATAATATGATCCCACATCCCGATTTCCGTTTCCAGTCATAGGGGATGTATAGCTCCAATTAGCACTGGACATATTACCCGACGTTACTGTTTGGTAATTGATAAAACGAATATATTCAGCGCCTTCAAGAATTTGAAACTCCCACGCATTTTTTGTTGAATCCCACACATATTTGGCCGAGACCGTGTGGCCGCCACAGGGGACGGAAAAACGTGCAATATTCACATAACCTGAACTACTGGAAACCGCACCCCTAAAATATCCTGTGTAGTTTCCATCAATCGCCAGAGCGCTCACCGGAACGAGCGTCAGTACGAGCAGAGCCGCGATGAGGGCCGCCAAGAGCTTCTTCGTGTTATGCATTTTCCTTCTCCTCCTGCTTCTGCGCCGGGACTGTACCGGCGTCCGAATCGTCCCAGGCCGCGAACGCTTTCTCGTCCGGGCCCCGCGAATCCAGCGCGCTGTCCATCAGCTGAATGAGTTCCAGCGTGCTTCTAAAACGCTGGGTCTTTTTTTTGTCGAGCCACTGGATACTGCCCTGCCAGGTGGCGTTCTGCCGGAACTGCACCTGGATGAGGAACGAAGCCGGGTCCATCGGCTTTCCCGCCGGATCGCTCATCTTTGCTCACACCCTTCCTGTTATTTCCGTGGAGTTCGGCTTTTTTAACAGAACTCCAGCATTTGCCATTGGTAACAACCAAAATATAACATTTGGTAATCACACGCCAGTCACAAAACAATATTTTATCTAGTTTGTGACAGAAATTTTATATTTTTCCCAAGAAAATCGATGATTTATAGCTTTTTGGCGGGAACGGAAAATCTGGATCAGTCACACAGTATATCCAATTAATTGGGAAATTGGCCTTTGTGTAACGGGACACCTTTTACGCCGCGCCATTGTCTGCGCGGGGGAACTATGGTATACTGTTAGGGGATTTTGCAGTTCGGTACGGAAGGGGAAGGGCCTTGGACTACAACGAGCTATTGCACGTCTCGGCGGACGTGGGCAGCGAGCTGCTCGAGAGCGGCGCGGAGACCTACCGCGTGGAGGAATCGGTCTACCGGTTGGTGAGCGCCTACGGTGCGAGGGAGGCGAACGTCTTTGCGGTGCCGACCTGCATCATCGTGTCGATCACGCTTGGGGACGGCAGCACGGTCAGCAAGACCCGCCGCATCTACGCGCGCGGCACCAACCTCGACCGCATCGACCTTTTGAACGCCCTCTGCCGGCGCATCTGCCGGGGGGAGGTCCCGCTGGAGGAGGCGTACGGCGAGCTGGAGGCGATCCGCCGCCTGGGCGGCTCCCCGCCAGCGCGGCGGTGCGCGGGGTATGTGCTGATCGCGTTTTCCTTCGCCCTTTTTTTCGGGGGGACGCTCGCGGACGCGGGCTGCGCGGCCGTCATTGGGCTGGCGATGTTCTTTGTCGTATTCGCGCTGGAACGCTGGAAGGCCAACGCCGTCTTCGTCAACATCATCGCGAGCGGCGTCACAATGATGCTCGCGGTAGCCGCCGTGGGGCTGGGACTGGGACAGAACATCGACAAGATGGTCATCGGCGCGCTCATGAACCTCGTCCCGGGAGTCGCGATCACCAACGCGATGCGGGACATCATGGCGGGGGATTACCTTGCCGGACAGGCCCGCCTCACCGAGGCGTTGCTCACCGCCGCGGCAATGGCGCTCGGCGCGGGTGCCGCGCTCGCCGTCGCGCGGATGCTGTAGGGAGGGGATCTGATGGAACTGTTATTGCCCTGCCTCTACTCCTTTATGGGGTGCGTCGGCTACTGCCTGGTCTTCAACATCCGCATGCGCAAGCGGATGCTGCTGCTCGCGTCGCTCGGCGGCGCGGTCGGCTGGTGCGTCTACCTGCTCTGCGGCTGGCTCCAGAACGACATCACCCAGTCGTTCGCCGCGATCCTTGCGGTTGCGGCCTATTCCGAGATCATGGCGCGCCTCCAGAAATCCCCCGCCACCGTCTACCTCATCGTGGGCCTCATCCCGCTGGTGCCGGGCGGCGGCATCTACTACACGATGGAATACTGCATCAACGGCGATATGATGAACTTCATGAACACCGGCATCCACACGCTGGGCATCGCGGGCGCGTTGGCGATCGGCATCCTGCTCGTCTCCGCCTGCGTGCGGATCCTCAACAACATCCAGCGCCGGAAGCGCCGGGAGACTGCATAATAAAAGGAAGGACGCGGCCATGGCCGCGTCCTTCCTTTTTCCGCTTGTCCGGCGGATGTCCGGGCAAATATAAATAGATCATTCTGTATTCCACCGGATGAACCGGTATTCCCGCAGTAGCTCGATAAACCGCACGAGGCGCGGGTAGAGCGGCGCGGCCTCCTCCCCGAACCGCGCTTCCAGCAGCGCGCCGATCTCCCCGACCGGGCGTGCGCCGTCGATTTGGAGCCATACGAAGCTGCCCTGCCGGTCGAGGTCGATCCTGCTTGCCGCGGGCCGTCCGAAGCACCGCTGCGCCACACGGTTGAAAAATCCCCGGTGCGCAGCCGTCAGCGTGACGAGTCCCGGCTCCCGCTCCCGCCAGGGAAGCCCGGGGTCGCGCAGCGGAATGAATTCGAGGTAGTTGCGGGACCGGCGCTCACGCCGCGTCATGGCGGTTGCGGAGGGCCGCGCCCAGCAGGGAGAGGATAAGCAGGCCGAAGGCCGCGAGGGAGAGCAGGGCCGCCCAGCCGCCGAGCCCGGAAGTCAGGCGGGAGAGGTCGATGGCGGTGCCCAGGCTGACCGCCTCGCCGGCGGCGTCTTTGCCGACCGGGATGATGGCGAAGACGGCCAGCAGGATGCCGACGAGCCCCTCGCCCGCGATCATGCCGGAGGTGTAGAGGACGCCGCGCTCAACCGTGTCCCTGCGCGCCTCTTCGGAGCGGCACCGGCGCTTTTCAAACCACAGGCGGACGAGGCCGCCCGTCATGATCGGGACGGAGAGGTGGATGGGCAGGTAGATGCCCACCGCGAAGGGGAGCACGGGGATGCGCAGGATCTCGGCGGCGACGCCGATGCCCGCGCCCGCGAAGACGAGGGTCCAGGGGAGGTTGCCCTCCATGACCCCTTCGACGACCATCTTCATGAGCATCGCCTGGGGGGCGGGCAGCTCGGTGGAGCCGTAGCCCCAGGCCATGTCGAGCAGGTAGAGCACGCCGCCGATCGCGAGCGCGGCGGCGGCAACGCCCACCAGCTCGCCGAGCTGCTGCTTGCGTGGGGTCGCGCCGAGGATATAGCCGGTCTTGAGGTCCTGGGAGGTGTCGCCCGCGATCGCGGCGATGATGCAGATGACCGACCCGATGGCGATCGCGCCCATCATGCCGCCCTGCCCGGCGCTGCCGGTGGATTTGAGAAGCATCGTGCAGAAGAGCAGCGTCGCGATCGCCATGCCGGAGACGGGGTTGTTGCTCGAGCCGACAAGTCCCACCAGCCGGGAGGAGACGGTCGCGAAGAAGAACCCGAACACCGCGATGCACACCGCGCCGAGCAGCGTGACGGGAATGGGCGGGAAGAGCCAGATAAAGACGATGGTGATGAGCACGAGCGCGCCGATGACCCCCATCGGCAGGTCGCGGTCGGTGCGCAGGCCGCTGCCCTTTTCGCCGCCGTAGCCCTTGACCGCCTGCCCGAAGGTGCGCACGATGAGCGGCAGGGACTTGACAAGGCTGAGGATGCCGCCCGCGGCGACCGCTCCCGCGCCGATATATTTGATATAGCTGTTCCAGATGTCGGTGGATGCCATCTCGGAAATCGGCTTGAGGCCGGGGAAGAGCAGGACGTCCCCGCCGAAGAGGGCGATGAGGGGCATGAGCACCAGCCAGCTCACAACGCCGCCCGCCATCATATAGGAGGCGATGCGCGGCCCGCAGATGTAGCCGACACCGAGCAGCGCGGGCAGGACGTCGACCCCGACGCCCGCGCCGCGGTAGCTGCCGATCTCATAGTGCACCTCGCTGGGGAAGAGCTTGAGCCCGTCCGCTATGAACTTGTAGAGCGCGGCCAAGCCCAGCCCCGCGAAGACGGTGCCCGCCTTGGAGCCGCCCTGTTCGCCCGCGAGCAGAACCTCGGCGCAGGCGGTGCCCTCGGGATAGGGGAGCACGCCGTGCTCCCGGACGATGAGCGCCTTGCGCAGCGGCACCATGAAGAGCACGCCGAGCACGCCGCCGCACAGCGCGATCATTGAAATTTCCACGAGGGAGGGCGCGCTGCCGCCCCACTCCTTCATCCACATGAACATGGCGGGCAGGGTGAAAATCGCGCCGGCGGCGACCGATTCGCCCGCCGAGCCGATCGTCTGGACCATGTTGTTTTCGAGGATGGAGTCCCGCCGCAGCAGCACGCGGATGATCCCCATCGAGATGACCGCCGCGGGGATCGAGGCGGACACGGTCATGCCGACGCGCAGCCCGAGATAGGCGTTCGCGCCGCCGAAGAGCACCGCCAGCAGGCAGCCGAGCAGCAGCGAGACGACGGTGAATTCGGGCGCGACCCGGTCGGCGGGTACAAAGGGTTTGAAATCCGGTTTTTCTTCCATGAAAAAACCCCTTCCTGATTGGATACGCCCCCGCGAAAACGCAGGGGGGAACGGGGCCGTCCGCCCCGCCGTACACAGTCAGGAAGGGGAGACAGCCCTACAGCGCCTCGATCGCGTTGGCGAGGATCTGGTAGTTCTTCCAGATCGACTCGAGCGCCCAGTTTTCATTGGTCTTGTGATAGGTGACCTCCTCGCCGGGGAAGAGCGCGCCGAACGCCACCGCGTTTTTGAAGGCGCGCGCGTAGGTGCCGCCGCCCGTCGAGGCGGGCGGGTCGTCCCGGCCGGTGCACTCTTTGTAAACCGCCTGTAGGGTGGCCACGAGGGGGGAGTCCTTTTCCACGTAGAGGGGAGGCTGGAAGAACTCGTTCTCCACCGAGAAGCCGAACGGCGCGACGGCCTTTGCGAGCGCGTCCACCACCTGCGCGTCGGTGAAGGTCACCGGCACGCGGATGTCGCATTTGAGCTCGGCGGAGCGGGCGTCCACCTTGGCGATCGAGGGATTCACCGTTAGTCTGCCCGAAGGCTCGTCGGAAAATGCGACGCCGAATTTTTCGGGCCCCGCGTTTTCCATAAGACGGAGGAAGGGATGGTCGACCCCCTTAGCGCGCAGCTCGTCGCAGAGCTTCACAAGCGCGTTGACGCCGAGATGGGGGGCCATCGCGTGGGACGCCTTTCCCGCCGCCTCGTAGCGGACGCCGTCGACCTCCGCTTCCGCGTGGGCGGGCACGACGTTGTAGGCGTTCGGACAGGAGATCGAAAGGGGCTTCACGCCCTCGCCGAGCGCGCGGTAAATGCGCACGTGCAGGATGCCCTTTTCCGCGTAGGTGACAGGATACTCGGAGTCGGGGGTGAAGGCGCAGTCGGGGGCCTCCTCGGTTTTGCGGTAGCGGGCCATGCACCGCCAGTCGCCCGCCTCCTCGTCGCCGCCGAGGATGAGGCGCACCCGCTTGCCGGGCGTGAGGCCGCTGTCCGCGACCGCCTTCATCGCGTAGAGGGCGGTCATGGCGGGGCCCTTGTCGTCGCAGGCGCCGCGCCCGTAGAGGCGGCCGTCAATCACGGTGCCGTCGAAGGGGGGCGCGAGCCAGCCGTCCTCCTCGACGGGGACGGTGTCCACGTGGGCGATGATGCCGACGAGCCGGCTGCCCTCGCCCATCTCGATCCAGCCGCAGTAGCCGTCGAGGTTTTTGGTGCGGAAGCCGAACTTCCGGCCGAGCGCCAGCATGTATTCGAGCGCGTCGTATACGCCCTTGCCGAGCGGCGCTTCGTCGGTGACGGGGCCGCAGCCGCCGTTGACGCTCTTGATCTGTAAGAGCCCCCGCAGGTCGGCGAGGAACTGTTTTTCATTCAGAGGATAATGTTTCATGTCCAGGCTCCTTTTGTTGGGATGTTGTTAGGGTTGCCGTACTTTCCTAGAATATCACAAACCGTTCCGCATTTCCAGCCGCTTGCGCCAAAAGGCCCTTTTGCGGTAAAATACCCGTAGCAAGAATAGAGGGGGAAACGCGATGGTGCGTCCTGCAAAACCGGACGAGCTCGGCCGGATTCTGGAGATTTACGCGGCGGCCCGGCGGTATATGGCGGAAAACGGCAACCCGGCGCAGTGGGGAAGCTCCTATCCGCGTCGGGAGCTGCTTGAGGAAGACCTCAGGCGCGGGCAGCTTTACGTCGTCACGGAGGGCGATAAGATCCACGGCGCGTTCGTGCTGGCGCTGGGGGAGGAGCCGACCTATGCGGAGATGGAAAACGGGGCGTGGGAGCATGACGGGCCCTACGGGACGATCCACCGGGTTGCCGGCGACGGCACGGGAAAGGGCGTCTTCGCCCAGTGCGTGGCGTATTGCCGGGGGCGGATGGAGTGCCTGCGGATCGACACCCATGAAAGGAACGGCACGATGCGGCACCTGATCGAAAAGCACGGCTTCACGCGGCGCGGCGTCATCCATGTGGAGGACGGCAGCCCGCGGATCGCGTATGAATTTGACGGGGCTTCGGGAGAAAACGGGTAAATTTGGCGTGTTGACATTTGGGCCAGCGTGGGGTAGAATAGGAAGAGAACGTATGTTCGATGGAGGATCACCCACATGGACCTGATGGAAAAACTGGAAATTCTTTCAGATGCCGCCAAGTACGACGCGGCCTGCACCTCGTCGGGCGTCGACCGCAAGGGGGAGAAGGGCGGCATCGGAAGCTGCGTAAAGGCGGGCATCTGCCACAGCTTCGCCTCCGACGGCCGGTGCATCTCACTTTTAAAGGTGCTGATGACCAACTCCTGCGTCTACGACTGCAAATACTGCGTCAACCGCCGCTCGAACGACGTGCGCCGCACGGCGTTCACTCCGCGCGAGCTGGCCGATTTGACGATCCAGTTCTACCGCCGCAACTATATCGAGGGGCTCTTCCTCTCGTCAGGCATCCTCAAAAACCCCGATTACACCTGCGAGCGGATGATCCAGGCGCTGGAGATCCTGCGGGGCGAATACCGCTTCGGCGGCTACATCCACGCCAAGGCGATCCCCGGCGCGGACGACCGGCTGATCGCGCGGCTCGGACTGCTGGCCGACCGTATGAGCGTCAACATCGAGCTGCCGAGCCAGCAGAGCCTGGGACGGCTCGCGCCCGACAAGTCAAAGACCGATATTCTGCGCCCGATGGGGCTCATCCAGACGGGCATCGCGGAGAACTCCTCCGATCTCGTGCGCTACCGCCACGCGCCCAAATTCGCGCCCGCGGGCCAGAGCACCCAGATGATCATCGGCGCGACGCCAGACAGCGACTTCCAGATCCTGCGGCTGACCCAGGGGCTCTACAGGAAATACGGGCTCAAGCGGGTGTTTTTCTCGGCGTACATGCCGGTGCAGGAGGACGCGCTGCTGCCCTCCCTCGACACCCGGCCGCCGCTTTTGCGGGAGCACCGGCTCTACCAGGCGGACTGGCTGCTGCGCTTCTACGGCTTCGACGCCTCCGAGCTGCTCGACGAGGGGCACCAGAGCTTCAACCCGCTCGTCGACCCCAAGTGCAACTGGGCGATCAACCACATGGACCAGTTCCCCGTCGAGGTGAACCGCGCCCCCTATGAGATGCTGCTGCGGGTGCCGGGCGTCGGCGTCAAGAGCGCCCAGCGGATCGTGGCCGCACGGCGGACCGGTACGCTCACCTTCGAGGGGCTCAAGCGCATCGGCGTGGTGCTGAAAAGGGCGCAATATTTCCTGCTCTGCTCGGGGAAGATGGCGGAGGGCCTCGTCGTCACCCCCGACGCGGTGCTGCGCGCGCTCATCTCCGAGCGGGACTACGAGCGGGCGCGGCTGCCGGAGGAGGCGCCCGAGCAGCTTTCGCTCTTTGACCGCAATCCAAGCAGGGAGGACGTGGTGCAGTGCCTGACCGGACAGATCTAGTCTACCTCTGTGAGGAGAGCCTGGAAGGGACGCTCTGCTGCGTCTACGAGAGCTACACCCGCCGGGAGGTCCCTTTCGACATCCTGCCGGAGGGCACGCCCACCCTCTACCCGTCGCGCCCGGTCGTCTCCGACGAGGCCCACGCGGCGCGGGTGTGGCGTTCTCTTCTGAAGCTCGACCCGGAGGCCGCCGCTTGGGTGCGCGACGGCTGGTGCTCCTGCATGGAGGGCCGGGAATACCGCGCCTACCGGTTTATCCGCGCCCTCTACGCCCACGGCCCGCGCATCATGGGAAATCTCGCGGACCCCGACGTGGGGGAGTTTTTCAAGCTCGTTCGGTTCCAGCGCAATGAGGCGCACCTCATGAAGGAGTTTTTGCGGTTCGCCGACTACGGGGGCGCGCTCGTCTCGGTCATCGAGCCGAAGGCGCTCATCCTCGAGAGCCTCGCGCCCCACTTCACCGGCCGCTTCCCCGAGGAGCAGTTCATGATCTTCGACAAGACGCACGGGTTCGCCCTCTTCTACCGCCCCTACGAGTGGGTGGTGCGCCCGGTGAGCGAGCTGGCGCTGCCCGTCGCGGACGCACAGGAGCGGAACTTCCGCGCCCTCTGGCGGCGGTATTACGACCGCATCGGCATCGAGGGGCGCTACAACCCCAAATGCCGGATGACCCACATGTACAAGCGGTTCTGGAAGAACATGCTCGAGATGGACCGCGAGACGGGCGTCCTGCGCGCCGACGAGCGCGCTCCGCTGGACGGCCCGTCCAGACCGCTGCGGCTTGAATAGGTGATGGAAGAGGCCCCGCCGGATTCCCGGCGGGGCCTCTTCTCTATGGGTTGATTCCGGCATAGCCGGTCCGTTCAATCAGCTCCTGCCCCTCGGGGGAGAGAATCCATTCGAGCAGCGCGTCGATCTGCTCGGTGCTCTGGGTGGTGGCGGCGTAGAATTCACTCGTCAGCGGGTAGCGGCCCGCCCGGATGTTCTCCACCGTGGGCGCGACGCCGTCCACCGCGAGCAGCTTGATGCCCTTGTTGCCGACCAGCTGGTCGGCATAGTAGCGGAAGGAGAAGCCGATCGCGTTCTTGTGGTTGCGGTAGTCGGAGGTCCGCTCGATGATCCCGGACATGAGGTCCTCGACCTGCTCAGTGGGCGGCGTCATCAGGGGCGCGTCCCCCATGAAGCGGACCAGCGCGCTCTGGCTTCCGCTGCCCTGGTTGCGCTGGAAAGCGAGGATCGGCTCGTCGCGTCCGCCGACCTCCTTCCAGTTGGTGATCCCGCCGGAATAGATGCCCCTGATCTCCTTCAAGGTGAGGCTTTCGACGGGGTTATTACGGTTGACGAAAAAGACGAACCCCTCCCGGCCGATCGGCGTGAAGCGCAGTTCCCGGCCTTCCGCGCGGGCCTCCCCGATCTGTTCCTCCGACGGGTACGCGCCGAACATCACGTCCACCTCGCCTTTGGCGAGCAGAGCGTAGCCGCCGATCGTGTTGTGGAACTGGAAGGGGCCGTCCGCCGTGCCGAGCGGGAGAATGTCGGGCGGATAGACCGCGCCCACAAAGGCGGAATAGACCGGGAACAGGGCGGTCGCGCCGTCCACCACCGGGAGCGGCTCGCCGAGCCGCAGGCTTGCCGGGCCGTCCAGCCGCGCGACCTTGGAATCCTGCGCGAAGGGCAGGTAATCGGCCGTGTCGAAGGGCGCGCCGTCTTCGACCGTCAGGTAGCGGTCGTAGGCGTTGTGTGCGAATTGGACGCCCAGGCAGACAGCGGAAAGCAGGACAACCCCCGCGAAGACGATTCCCACATTCCGCCGGGCCCTGCCCGGACGCAGCAGAATCAGCAGGATGCAGAATACGGCCGCGGCGATCGGCAGCAGGGCGAAGAGGACGGAATAACCGGTGGCCAGGGTCAGCAGGAAAAGATAGAGCGCGGCGATCGGGGCCGCGAACACGAGCAGCAGGATGGCCGCCGTCTGCAAGACGGCGGATGGTTTTCGACCGGAATCGTTCACAGGACGGCCCCCATTCACAGGTTTCTTGGAACGACTCCATATTACCAGAAAAACGGACGGGCGGCAAGCCGGGAGACGCGGGTGAAAAATCAGGAACGCTCCCACATCGACGGGAATAGGCTAATAGGGGGCAATCCACAAAGCCCCCGAAATTCAGATAGATTTGGAGAAGAAACCATGAACCAAGATATGATCCCTTTAAACCGCGTGCCGGAAGGGCGCGTCGCACGGGTCATCGACCTGTTTACCACCGGAAATATGCGGCGGAGGCTGCAGGACATCGGACTGATTGAGGGGACCGACGTCGAGTGCCTGCAAAAGAGCCCCGCCGGGGACCCGGTCGCCTATTACATTCGCGGGGCGGTCATCGCGCTGCGCTCGGAGGATTCCCAAAACATACTGGTGCGCTGCAACTAAAACGACGACATAGGGGGAGATTTCAGTGGGCTTAACATCCGGTTCCACGGGAAAACGTGCGGTCGACAGCGGCTTTGTCATCGAAAGGGGCGCGGGCGAACGGGTCATCGCGCTGGCGGGCAACCCGAATGTCGGAAAAAGCACGGTTTTTAACGAGCTGACCGGGCTCAACCAGCATACCGGCAACTGGCCGGGCAAAACGGTCACGAACGCGCAGGGGCGCTATACCCACAAAGGCCGCGAGTACATCATGGTGGACATCCCGGGTACTTATTCGCTGATGGCGCATTCGGTGGAGGAGGAGGTCGCGCGGGACTTCATCTGCTTCGGGGACCCCGACGCTGTGGTGGTCGTGTGCGACGCGACCTGTCTCGAACGCAACATGAACCTTGTCCTTCAGACGCTGGAGATTACCGACCGCGTCGTCGTCTGCGTGAACCTGATGGACGAGGCGCGGAAAAAACACATCGAAATCGACTTTGGAAAGCTCTCGGAGAACCTCGGCGTACCGGTCGTGGGCGCGAGCGCGCGCAGCCGGGAGGGACTCGACGAGCTGATGGACGCCGTGGGACGTGTGGTGGAGAGCGACCGCTGCGAGCCGGTCCGCCTGCGGTATCCGCAGGCGGTGGAGGACGCGCTCGCGCTGCTCGCGCCCGCTGTGGAACCGCTCTGCACGGGCGGGATCCCCGCGCGCTGGATCTCCCTCAAGCTGCTCGCGGACGATACCCAGCTGATCGAAGCGCTGGGAAGCTATCAGAGATGCAACCTCCTCGCCAACGACGGCGTCGCGTCCGCGCTTCAGCGGGCGCGCGCTCTGCTGGCGGGGCAGGGGTTCTCCATTGAAAAGCTGCGGGACATCATTGTCTCCTCCATCGTCCTCCACGCCGAGGAGACCTGTTCGGACGTCGTGACATTCCGCAGGGAGGGCTACAACGACCGCGACCGCCGACTCGACCGCATCCTCACAAGCCGCGCCACCGGCATCCCGGTGATGCTCCTGATGCTCGCCGTCGTCTTCTGGCTGACAATTACCGGCGCGAACTATCCCTCCCAGCTGCTGGCGGACGCCCTCTTCTGGGTGCAGGACCGCCTGACGGAATTCTTCGTCTGGATGGGCGCGCCCCTCTGGGTGAACAGCCTGCTGGTCGAAGGGGTTTACAGGGTGCTTGCATGGGTCGTTTCCGTCATGCTGCCCCCGATGGCGATCTTCTTCCCGCTCTTTACCCTCCTGGAGGACTCCGGCTACCTGCCGCGCATCGCCTTCAACCTCGACCGCGGCTTCAAACGCTGCCACGCGTGCGGCAAGCAGGCCCTGACCATGTGCATGGGCTTCGGATGCAACGCGGCGGGGATCACCGGCTGCCGCATCATCGATTCGCCGCGGGAACGCCTGATCGCGATCATCACGAACAATTTTGTTCCCTGCAACGGGCGGTTTGCGCAACCAAGGTAAGGGAAACAAAATTATTCTTTTTAGCCGACAAACTGGATGAAACCGCCGAACTTGTCCTAAATTTTGACAATTTTGCGGACTATGCGGAAAAAATCAAGACCTATCGGAAGCAGCGCCATTTGACCCAGCAGGAACTAGCGGAACAACTGGGCGTGAAGTTTGTCACCTTGCGAAGCTGGGAGCAGAAAAAAGCAAAGCCCCCATACAAAGTATGGAGGCAGTGCAAGAACCTATTTAATGATTCCGTTGCGCTCCTTTGATTGAAGGAGCGCAACAATTTGGTCGACTATGGCAACCTTTTCCGGCCCAGTCAAGCCAATCTCTTGACTTAGGCGGCGTTCGATAAGATCAACGTGAAATTCGTTGATTTTATTTAGCAACTTCCGTCGTGCGTCATCTGAACAATGGATGATGACATGTTGCACCCGATTTCGTCTAGGCATATGCTTCACCACAAAAGCCTATGCCACAATCGGGATGTCCTATGCTTGAGACTCGCATCTCTCATAGATGAAAAAGTCAGCTTCTGAATTGGCGGTAGTTGATTAAATTGACGGTGCCGCCATTCTCATTCGTAAGCCGCAGTGTCTTTTCATAGATCAGCTTTGCCGCGCCGATCTCCCGCAGGGCTTCCCGTTCTGTACATTCTATAATTTCCGGCTTTTTTAATCCGCGAGAGCAGCGGAACAGTCGGAATCCGGCAGGGTACATACGCAGCCGCATTCCTTTGACAATCGCCTTTTTCGGCGTTTACCGTCCTGTCCGACCGTTTCCACTTCTTTGATCTGATCGGCCCTTATAGGGCCGTTTCCGGCGGCCTCCGACAGTTCCAGCCCGCCGAGATAGGCCGACAAGTACACTCCGGCATTGACCACCCCCGACAGGGATTTCACAGTTACAAATCCATGTCCCCAAAGCCGCGCTATAATCGTATTGTCTATGTAGGGCGCTTTTTCGGGGAATATAAGAATTGCGTGTGCGTGCCACGCCCCCCGGCCTTGCGGCTCTGCTACAAGAATATATTTACAATGGGGCAGACCGTTTTTCTGCAAATGGTATTGCAGCCGCATGAAGAATTTGCGCAGATCGTCATAGAGCCGCCGGGTGTCACGCATATTCTCACGGTATGTCAATGTGACCCACAAGCAGTTTTCAGGTTCCGCCGTATTGCAGTTAATGAGATCGCGTAAATGCTGCATGGAACGCGAAAGGCTGATTTTACAGTCGGCACGGGTGTTGGTATGGTGAAACTGCTTGACCTCGCCGGTCGCGGCATTTATGTAGTGCTCCTTGTCGAGCTTTCGGATGTTGCCGCCGACGTTGGAGGTTTGGTAGCGGATTTCCGAGATCAGCCCGCATTTTTTCAATCGAACAGCCGCATCCTCGGGCGGGGATAGGTTTTCTTTTAATTGTTCTATCTTCAAGGTATCGCTCCTTTTGCCAATTCTGATATTAGATTGCAAGAGTCAAGTTAAGAGGCCCTGCTCCGCAGGGCCGGACGGGGACGGCTAAACCCTTCGGGCCGCCGCCCCGTCCCCTTGCCGTAGTATTAACTTACTATTGATAGAATCGCCTGCTGGGCGGCGCGTAGATTAAAAAGGGGAACTCTTATAGCCCGCAATCCCTGTCCGTCAATTAGTGCGTGACCAATTCCAACACCTCCGACGAACTCCGGCGGAATTTTCTCACGGGCATCCCCGAACAGCATTTCCCGGAATTCCCGTGACTGGTTTGCGCCAAGGCCAACCCGAAAGGCAAATTGCTCGCGGCTTCCATTCGGCAGCACAATTGAATCTGGACGCTGCACCGCACAGATGATGCCCGTGCGCATCCCACGCCCCATAAACAGAATATTGCTAAACTCCATTTGGCAAGCTGCCGCTTGCTTCTTATCTTGCGCGGTCAGAAAACTGATGAAAGAGTTGTATTCATCCGCGAAGATAAATACCGGCGTTCTGTTTCTGTCACCCTCCAAACGGGCGGCAAATTCGTTATAGGCTGCTTGCAGTCCATCCACGCATGAGAGATAATGGTAATATCGAGCGCCAGGGACATCACGCAGGAAAGAAAATTCGTCCGCTCCCTTAAAGTCGAGAACATATAGCCGCGTTTCAGGTTGGTACTTTGCCAACTTTGCAAGCATCAAGATGCTCAAAAAAGATTTCCCGGAGCCGGACGGGCCTGCAATCAAGACGCGTCCGGCGGCGGCGGTGTCCCATATGATTTCGTGCTTCACGCCGTTTTGAAAAAGTTCAAGATCGAGAACGACAGGAATTTTCATGGCTTGAAATCCTCATCAGCGGCACTCATAAATGGGCGACGGCTATTCCCGGATTGCAAGTCGTGAAGGTATGCCACAGATTGTGGGCTATCTACATAAAGCACGGTAATGACAAGGTCATCCCTGATAATTTCGACGCGCTCGAAGTAGATCGGTTGCCCTCTGTCCCAGAGGCCCCCTGACTGTTGGCAGGCATACGACCAAAAAGCGACCGTTTGGGATTGCGCTTGTTTTTGGATTTTTGTAAGCAAATCAATATCATAAGAATTTTTGAGAATATTTATAGGGAATCGAACGCGAAACCTCGGGATCTCCAACGACCCGACGAACTCCATATTTTGGCAGATAATATGTGTTGGCGGTACAACGGCTACATAGTCCTTCAGTTTGCAGTCTGGATTTCCGAAAATGTACGCGAGCGCATCCGCAACCACCCTTTGGGCGCGCTCCAGATGCCGCATTTGCTCACGACTTTTTTCACTTGATAAATAGGCAAATGTGCCCACAAAGAGGAATAGACAGACCGCGATCAACATAATCCACCGCCGAAGCAGCCACACAAGCAGCACCACGGAGAGGGCAGCCAACAGATGGAAAACGCTGTTATATTTAATCCGATCGAAAATTTCGTGGGCTTTTAGCTTAAAATTTTCAATCATTTCGCCACCTCCGCATTGTCGTGTAGAATGATGGATTCCGCAATCGCTTTCTTTTTGACCTCTTTGCGTTCCGAGCGGAAGTCCTGAAATATCCCACCGACAAAGCCTTTGAAGGTGGCGTACACGAACCGCCCGGAAGCGTTCCGCGCCGCGAGTTCATCGGCGCTGATAGGCGGCTCCTGTTCGGGGGTCCGAACTTTCAAAAGGTTGAACCCGTCCGCAGGGCAGGCAACGGTGTATACTGTGCCAAGTTTTTTTCCGGATGGCCGGTTATCCGTGCCGTACTCCAAATCTTCAGCGACACCCGCGAGAAAAACGGGGGTCGTGCCGCCGGTGGTGGCGGCGAAATCTAATTTAATGTTTTTAAGATTCATAATCAAAGCTCCTTCAATTTTTTATCCTTTATCGGACAAGGCGTGGAATTTTTATCTCCTTTCTTCAAACCAAAAAGCATTTTTTGCGTCCCACCTGACGCATACAGGCCCTGAAACGACAAAAAACCGGGGCCGCTGCAATTGCTTGCAGCGGCCCCGGCTAAGTTCTTTTTCCTCGAACACCGCGGACCCGGCCACCGGTTATTGGTGGCTCCAGTATAAAAATGGAAAAATTTCCACGCTGTTTCCCAGCGCAATTTTATTATAACGGTGAAAGATTAAATTCTTAAGCACTTTTTTTGAACGGATTGTTAATTTGATCTGAAACTATTTCGACAAATTACGACAGATGGGTTATAATGAATCTGGATTGCAGCCGTGGGCCGCGCGGAATCGGTTGGCAACATCCACCAGGGTAGCAACTTCATCTGGTGTCAATCCTGAAACGTTGATCGACGCGGTCTTATCTAACCCGAGCAGAAAATCAACGCTTGTTCCAAGTTTTTTTGAAAGTTCTATCAAATAAGCCGCAGAAGGAACAGAAACATCCATTTCCCAAGAATTTACAGCAGTGCGGCTTATTTCCAGCATATCGGCAATATCTTTTTGCGTCAAACTATTTTTCTGTCTCAAAAGTTTAATGCGTTCTCCAATCATCCAGCGTCCCCCCCTTTGAGATCAGTTTAGCTTATCACAACGAATATTGCCTTATACAATAGACTTCAATTCGTCTTATTGACGAATAATTGAAAAGGTGGTATATTCATTGTGGGAGGGTTATGCTTATGAAGAAAAAAGTAGGAATTGCTGTTCTGATTTTTGTGATTGTGAGCCTCGCCGTTACTTGTGGTTGGCAATTTCAAAAGCAACGCAGCGTAACGTCTGAACTTGCAGAGGCCCGGGCAAACCTATCAACAGAGCAGCAGGAAAACGCTGATCTTGCGGGGCAGATCGACGATTTGAAAGGGCAACTTGCCGACCTGCAAGCACAGTTTGAAGCCGCACAATCGGAATTGGAGACAGCGCGTAGTGATCTCCAAGCAGCGCAGCAGGCCGCAGAGCAAGCCGCCAAGGAAGCAGCAGAACGGGCTGCGCAGGAAGCCGTGAGCAGGCCCACACCTACCCCGCCCGCCGATCTCTCCCAGCCGCAAGAAAGCAAACCGGAGGCAGCCAGTGGTGGCAAGGAAGCGGCGGAAGCTATCTTTGGCGGGGGTAAACCACCAGCCCCAGCTAATCCTCAGGATGGTTCAGGTTGGAAGTAAATAACAGAAATTTAGTGTCAGTTGCTGATATGCAGTGATAGTCAACGACGATTTAAGAGTGTTTTCCCCTTGTGAAGTATATCCCCTCGAAAAAACAGCATCAAGGCTAAAATGAACGCGCTACGCGCGGCCTTGACACTGTTTCCCCGAGGGGATTTCTGCATATCAAGGGCAAACGCCCCGCCCGTCGTCGATAGAATCGACGCACGACGCATTTTGAAAATACGGGAGGTATGCTATAATGAGGAAAACAAAGGACGTGCGAAAGAAGGTGAGCGGGCTTTGAAATTCTTTATTTACAGTCGAAAATCCGTCTACACCGGCAAAGGCGAATCCATTGAAAACCAAATCGAGATGTGCAAGCAGTACATTCACATGAATTTCGACGGGGTGGCAGAGGACGACATAACCGTTTATGAGGACGAGGGCTTTTCCGGCAAAAATATTGACCGCCCACAATTTCAAAAAATGCTTGTGGACATCCGTAAAAAGAAGTGCGGCGCGCTTGTCTGCTATCGCCTAGACCGAATCAGCCGCAGCGTGTCCGACTTCGCGCCGCTGATCGAGGAATTGAACGGGTTAGGCGTCAGCTTCATCTGCATTAAGGAAAAGTTTGACACATCAACGCCAATGGGAAAAGCTATGATGTATATTGCCTCTGTTTTTGCCCAACTAGAGCGCGAAACAATTGCGGAGCGCGTGCGGGACAATATGCTGATGTTGGCCCGCACTGGGCGTTGGTTGGGCGGCACCCCTCCCACCGGCTTCACCTCTGAAAAGGTGGAAAAAGTTGTTGTGGACGGGAACATAGAAGGGCGCAAGAAATCGGCTTGCAAACTCAAAACCCGACCGGATGAAATCGCCGTTGTTAAAGTGATCTATGAAAAGTATCTCGAAACGCACAGCGTTTCGGCGGTGAGCAAGCATTTAATCCGGCAAGGTGTCAAGGCCCGCAGCGGGAAATGGTATTCCCTACCGGGTATCAAGGACATTTTGCAAAACCCGGTTTACTGTATCGCGGACAAGGACGCGCGGGACTACTTCATAGAAAAAGGGTCGGACGTTTGTTTCGAGGAAAGCGAGTGCAGCGGCAAAAACGGCCTACTTTCCTATAATAAGCGTGACTATAAATTGAAGTCGGCGGCCCGCCTCCCCATTGAAAAATGGATTATTGCAATCGGCAAGCACCGAGGCACAATGCCGGGTAAAAAGTGGGTAGCCGTTCAAAGAATTTTGGAGGCGGACAGGCCGGACGGGAAAAGGCCATCCAAGCTGCATAACGACTATTCCTTGTTATCGGGACTGATCTTTTGTGGGAAGTGCGGGGAAAGAATGTTTGCAAAAACCCGCAGCAACGGCAGCGCCCAATTTGACTATATGTGTAATGGCAAATTGCGCGGCGGGGCCGAGGTGTGCGACTGTCAGAACTTGGGCGGCCAGCAGGCCGACGACATTGTTTGCGAATATCTGATGGAGTACGCCAACGAAAGCAGCGATATTTATAAGCTGCTCGAAAAACTCAAAGAGGAATTGCAGGGGGAACAGCGGAAAGACCCGCTTGCCATTGTGGACGAAAATATCAAAAAGTGCAACGACGAGATCGACGGCCTTGTATCCTCTATGACAAAAACAAAGATCGGCCCAGCGTTTATGAAGCACGTCAACGCAAGAATTGAAGAACTAGAAAGCGAGATCACCGAACTAACCGCCGAACGGAATCGGCTGCAAAAAGATATTAGTATCATTACCGACAAGCAGATACAACTTGACCTATTGGCGTCGGCCCTTGCCAGTCTAAAGGACAATTTCAAAAATCTGTCTATCCATGAGCGCCGCACATTGATTCGCCTGATGGTGAAGAAAATCGTGTGGGACGGAAAAGACCTCCATATTTTTATGGACGGCGAATAGTGCCTTGTCGGCTGTCTATTCGTCGTTTGAGGATAGTTTGCCCTTAGATTGGTGGCGTTTTGCCGCCGCCATACAAAGGGAAACAAACGCGGTTTTTGAGGCTGAAAACGAAGAAAATCTCATCAAAACAACAATTTCGTTTCCCTTACAATGGAGGCTATATCATCACGAGAACGGAGTTGGGAAGTCCTACGCGCAACAGATTTGAGAATTTCGGAAGCGCCGCCAGATGACGCAAAAGGAATTTGCACGACTGGTTGGTAAATCCGAGGGTACCATTGGTCCTGGGAGCAAGGCAAGACAAAACCATCCTATAAAGTCTGGAAACGGATAAAAGCAATTATGACGACATAAGGAGAGGCCGCGAGCGATTTTTTCCGCTTGCGGCCTCTTTGTTATTGATGAGATAGTTCTTCGATTACTTGGTCCAAAATTGTCAATTTTTGTGCAGGAGAAAACAGTGAATTACGGAGCCGCCTTTCTATGATCTCGGCATGAAATTCATTGACTCGTTCCTTAACAGTCCTTCCATCTGGTGTGGGGACAAAGTATACCCGAACATTTCGGATTTGATTTCGCCTCATTCCGCCGCCCCCTTGTCACAGGGTATGCGGAACGCAATTTGTCCTATTCGAGGGCACTCAATCCCCTCCGCTTCCGCCGTGATGCAGAGAGGCCAGATAGATGCGCGTAACGTCGTCTCTAGTGTGGCCGAGCAGCTTCGATACCTTCTTGCGGGCCTCCAGCTTCGAGTAACCCTGGTGGAGAAAGTCCTCTTACCGCTCCGCCGCGCAGGTGTGGCGCAGACCGTGAAACGTCATCGGCCGGGGGAGGCCTGTCCGCCATCCCAATCAAACGTTATATTCTCATCCCTATCCATGGCCTTTGGCCTCGGCCGGGGACACGCGCGAAGCGCGCGCGGGAGAACGCATCACAAGGTTTTAGCTGAACGCAAAAAAAGGACCCGACCAATGGTTTTAAGCACTGATCGGGTCCTGGACTGGATTGCGGGGATTCAAAAAAATATCGTAAATACAGTATATAAACCGAACAGCCACGGATGGATCATTTTGATATAGGCTGATTCCAAGATGCCCCAAAAGAACATATAGGTGATACTGGTCCGCCCATTCAAGAGGGAGAACCTCTGCCCAAAATATTCCCAGGAAACCGTGCCGTAGGCTTTCTCTTGGAAGAGGCTGCGACCATTCCCCGGCGGTTTTCCAGCCGCCCAGAAACGAGATAAACAAGATGGTTTCCACCACCACACCAAGTATGGAACCTACCGTAAAAAGTAGTACAATGTTCATTAACAACATGAAGATGTCCCTGCCGGTGGGCGGTCATATGGCGCCAAGTGCTTCAAATAGACGGCTTCCACCCATCGCGCCAGTCCTTCCTGGCGTGCAGGGTGCACAGATCCCGCCGTAGAGGCGCACAGGCGGAGCCGGTCTTAAACGCGGCTACCCCGAAAGCGTTTTACTGCCATGCAAAACTCCTCCGCCGTGCGGAAGAGAAACCCGTTTACACCCTCCGTAACCTGTCCGGGGTTTTTCTCGTCCACCCGATAGAGGACGGGAAGTTCCATCGCCATGGCCTCCAGCATGGAAATGGAGTTGACCTCGGAGAGGGAGGCGGTGGCATACAAAGCGCAGCAGGCGAAGAACTCGGGCATACGCTCATGGGGCACCGATCCGGTAAAGACCACGATGCACCCGTGAGCGAGAAAAACGATCCAGTTACATAGCATTGGGGACGATGTTGGCCTGCCGCTGTACGCCGCAGTCCTTCAAAAAGCCCTGCACTTTGGTGGAGGGGCCAATGACTTCATCAGCTTTCTCCGCCAAATACCCAATGTATGCCCGGGCCGCCTCCCGCGCGAGGGGATAAACGGCGCGCGGTACAAAATAGTGGAGGTATTGATCCCACATGGTGTGCAGCGTGTAGATGAGGGGAATCTTTCGCCTGCGGGCGGTCTCAGCGCCGAACAGGCCGATACCAAATTCTGTGTGGACATGGATGATATCAAAAGAGAGGTCCGCGAGAGTGTTTTCTCGCTCTGTACTGTGGGAGGACGCCATTCCATAACCGTACAGTTCCTTAATCTCGGTGGCGGGGCAGCGGAGTATGCCATCCTCTATACAATGGACGGAAACACTGGGATCGGCAGTCACCACCGTGACCTGATGTCCGATGCGCTCCATGCCCTCTTTGAGCGTTTTGACATGGGTGGCCACGTCGTTGATCTGGGGAAGGTGGGTGTCGGAAAAAAGTGCAATTTTCATAAGAACATTTCCCTTTCTATGAGGCCTTTTCCGCAAACTGACTGTTATACAAATCCGCATAGAAGCCTTTCAATTTCAAGAGTTCCGTGTGGCTGCCCCGCTCCACGATGTCGCCGTCCCGGACCACGAGGATGAGGTCGGCGTTCTGGATGGTGGAAAGCCGGTGGGCAATAACGAAGCTGGTCTTGCCCTCCATGAGTCGGGCCATGGCCTTTTGAATTTCCACCTCGGTGCGGGTGTCCACACTGGAGGTGGCCTCGTCCAGCACCAGAATGGCGGGGTCGGTGAGCATGGCCCGGGCGATGGTCAAAAGCTGCATCTGGCCTTGAGAGACTCCGGCGGCCTCGCCGGATAGCACTGTGTCGTACCCTTGAGGAAGCGTGCGGATGAAGTGGTCGCAGCAGGCGGCCCTGGCGGCGGCCACGATCTCCTCCCGGGTGGCGTCCCGTTTCCCATAGGCGATGTTTTCCGCGATGGTGCCCTCAAAGAGCCAGGTGTCCTGAAGCACCATGCCGATGCGCCGCCGCATCTCACACCGCGGCATGGAGGTGATGTCCTGCCCGTCGATGGTAATGGAGCCGCCGTCCAGCTCGTAGAACCGCATCAGGAGATTCACCAGCGTGGTCTTGCCGCCCCCCCGTGGGGCCGACGATGGCCACCATCTCGTTGGGACGCACCTCCAGATCAAGGCCGGTGATGAGCAGCTTGTCGGGCGTGTAGCCGAACCACACGTTTTGAAAGGCGACGTGCCCCTCGGTGATGGCGGCCGCGCTGCCGTCCCCGTCGGGGCATTCTTCCTCCTCGTCCAGCAGGGCGAAGACCCGCTCCGCACCCGCGATTGCGGCTTGGAGGGAGGTGACCACGTAGGCGGTCTCGGTCACCGGCTCGGAGATTTGATTCACATACTGCAAGAACGCCTGGACGGTGCCCAGGGTGATGGACCCGGCCAAGGCCATGCCGCCGCCGAGGACGGCGGTGGCGATGAAGCCCAGCTGCCCCAGCGCCCGGATGGTGGGGTAGATGGTGAAGTCGGCGAACTGGGCGTTTCGCTGGGCGCGGTACTGCCGTTCATTGAGCGCTTCCGCCGCCGCCAGCATTGCCTGCTGCTGATTGAACACCTTGACCACCCGGTTGCCCGCGTAGACCTCCTCAATCTTGCCGGTCAGCGCGCCCATGGACGCCAGGTTTTCCCCGTAGGCCCGCTGGGCCAGGGTGGAGACATAGCCGGTGGCAATCATGCTGACCGCCAGAGAGACCACGACCACGGCAAAAAGGGTTGGGCTCAGCACCAGCATGGTGATCGCGGCGAACAGAATGGTGAATCCCGAGGAGATGAACTGGGGCAGGCCCTCCTGCATGGCGGCGGACACCTTCTCCAGATCGTTGGTTACCCGGCTCATGACCTCGCCGGTCTTATGGGTGTCGAAGTAGCGCAGCGGCAGCCGGTGCAGCTTTGCGCTGATATCCCTGCGGAAGGAAAGGGTCAATTCCTCGCCCACGCTGGCGATCAGATACTGTTGAAGATAAGCCAACAGGCCGCTGATCAGAGCCGAGGCGGCGATAAGCGCCACAGGCAGCCAGAGGACCTGCAGGGCCGTCTCCACGATCCCGACAGAGCCGTCGTAGGTGCGGATGGCCGCCACCAGCGCGTCGATGCCCCAGCCCACGGCCAGGGGCAGGGCGGTGAAAGCCGCCGAACTGAGCAGCGTGGCCATGACAATCACGATCAGCTTCCGCTTCTGGCGGCCCAGCCGGCTCAGAAGCCGCTTGGCGGTCTCTTTGGTATTCCGGGGGATATCTTCATGGACGAGATTCTGTTTTTTCTGATTTTTCTGATTTTTTGCCATTGGTCACGCCTCCTTTTTCTGCATTTGGCTTTCGGCAATCTCGCGGTAGACGGGGCAGTGTTCGAACAATTCCTGATGGGTTCCTTTTCCCACCAGCCGTCCCTTATCCAGTACCAGAATTTGGTCTGCGTCCAGGATGGTGCTCACCCGTTGGGCGATGATGAGCTTGGCGGGCGCCATCACACTTTGGAGCAGGGCCTTACGGAGGGCGGCGTCCGTCCTCACATCCAGGGCCGAGAAGCTGTCGTCAAAGATGAGAATATCCGCCCGCTTGACCAGCGCCCTGGCGATGGCCAGGCGCTGGCGCTGCCCGCCGGAGAAGTTGGTGCCGCCCTGGGCCACGGGAGCCTCCAGCCCCTTGGGCAGTCTTTTGACAAAATCCTTGGCTTGAGCGATGCGCAGGGCCTCCCAGAGTTCCCCGCCGGTGGTGTCCGCCCGGCCCATGCGCAGGTTTTCCGCGATAGTGCCGCCGAACAGGAACGCCTTCTGCGGCACGCAGGCGATGCGGTCCCGCAGCTCCTGCTGGGAGAGTTCTCGCACGTCCACGCCCCCGAGCAGGATGCGGCCCGACTGGATGTCGTGGAGGCGCAGCAGCAGGTCGGCCAGGGTGCTCTTCCCCGATCCGGTGCTGCCGATGACGGCGGTGGTCTGCCCTGGGCGGAGGGTGAAGCTGAGGTCGCGGATGACCGGCTCCTCGGCCCCTTCATAGGCGAATGTCACATGGTCAAATTCCACCGTGTCGGAGGGTGCAGGCAGCGCCGTCATGGGAGAACGGATCGGGTCGGAGACGGCAGGCTCGGTGTTCAGCAGTTCCCTCAAGCGCTCCAGACAGGCGCGGGCCTTCGGCAGGGTGGTGAGCACCGAGGCCGCCATGATGAGATAGGCCATCGTCAGGGTGGAGTACTCGGCCACTGCGGTGATCTGCCCCACCGCCATGCCGCCGCCCAGGGAAAGGGCCCCGCCCACCCCCAGAATGACCGCCATCAGCGCTCCCATCAGCAGCCACACCACGGGGGTGATGACGGCAAAGAGCCGGTTGAGACGGATCATGTTGTCGGCGTAGTCCTCATACGCGATGCCCGACCTCTCCTCCTCATAGGATTCGTTACCGAAAGCACGGATGACCCGCACTCCGGTGACGGTCTCCCGCACCACCTGATTGATGCGATCCAGCCGGGCTTGGATGCTGCGGGAGAGCGCATTGGACTTTTTGAGGATTACAGCGGTCAGCGCCAGCAGCACCGTCATGAACGCCAGTTGGATCACCGCCATGACGGGGCTGACCATGATGGTCATGACGATGGAGACCACCACCAGGATGGGGGCGGGGACCACCATCTGAAGCATCATGCCCATGGTGCGTTGGAGGTTGATGATGTCCGAGGTGGTGCGGGTGATCATGGAGGAGATGCCCACCGAATCGAACTGCTGGAGGGAGAGCTGTTGGCTCTTTTGCAGGAGCATGGAGCGCATCTCAAATCCAAACAGAGAGGCGAGGTCACTGGTGATCCAGCTTCCCCACGCCGCAATGCCCGTGGACAAAATGGTGACGGCCAGCATCCACACCCCGATTCGGAGGACCGCGTCCATGTCGCCCTGGAGGATGCCGTGATCTACGATGTCGGCCACCAGAGCCGGGATGAGCAGCGTGCCCACCACCTGGCCCAGCAGAAGCAGCACGGCCAGGGCCGTCTTGCCCTTGTGCCGTATAAGAAACTGTTTTAAATAATTCATAGGAACCTCCTTTGCCGGTCTTGCATTTTTTCTCGCCAACGGGTATCATAATCCTTGGAGTCACTCCAATGTCAATGACTAAACTATGAATTTTTTGCGAGGCGCTTATGAGTCAAAAGAAACAGCTTTCCATTTTGGAGTTCTCCCGGCTGACGGGAATCTCACGCGACAATCTGCGGTTTTACGACCGCATTGGCTTACTCAAGCCGGAACTGCGGGGGAAAAACGGGTACCGCTACTACACACGCCGCCAGCTTGGTTCCGCCTACCTGATCGGCAGCCTGCGGCTGTTGGGGGTGGGGCTGGAGGATATTCGGCGCTACTCCGCGGGCCGCACGCCGGAGGAGATGCTGGCCTTGTTTGCCGAACAGGAGGCGCGCATCCAAGTGGAGATCGAAAAGCTGCAAGAGACCAGTGAAATCATGAAGCTGTACGCCGACATGGCGCAGGAGGCCCTTTGCCACAACGAAGATGAATTTTTGGTGGAGGAGCGCAAACGGGAACGAATTTTCCTTTGCCCGTCTTTCCCGGCCGCCCGGGATGAGGATGAGGCGGAAATCCTAGCCTATGAGTACGCCGGAAGTCACGGGATCAACCTGGGGTATCCCATGGGCGTGATGGTTTCCCGGGAGGATCTCCTCACCGGGGTGGAGGCCCCGGCCTGCCGATACTATTTCAAGTCGGCCAGGCATGGGAACGCCTGGAAACCGGCGGGACTTTATGCTGTGGCTTATGGCAAAAGCGAATACCAGAAGCCGCAGGACACCTACCTGCAGTTATTGGGTTTTATTCGGACACAGGACTTGAAGGTGGCCGGGAACGCTTACGGGGAGTATCTATTGGATGATCTGGCGGTCCATGAACCCGATCAATATTATGGCCGCATGGAAGTTTTGGTGGAGCGCAGATCGGACAAAGCGATATTAGGCAGGGCAATCATTTTCTGAACGATGGTCGCTGTTGGTAGCCATAATAGAACGGATGACCAGGCGCCTGAGTATTTTCAGGCGCCTGGTCATCCGTTTTGAGCAATCATTTTTACTGTCATCCCGGCGGCTTTCAATCACATAATTCCGGCGATTAAGGCAAGCATATCCGCTTTGGACATGGCAATCCATCAAAGTAGAGGCCGCGCCGCTGCCGGGTATCATTCGCCGGGCTCCCGGCCGACCGGAAAGACCGCGCGCGCATAGAAACGTCCGTCCGCACAGCCGCTTTCAAAGGAGCCGCCATGGCTTCGCAGAATCCCGGCGCAGGTTTTGAGCCCGATCCCGGTGCTGGCCGCGGCGTTACGCCGCGTCATCGCGTTGCCCACTGTCAGGGCGAGCGTACCATCCTCATGGAAGACTTCGATCGTCACCGGATGGTTCGGGTCCGCATATTTGCGCACATTTGAAAAGAGGTTGTCAACCACCCTTCGGAACAAATCCACATCAACCAGCAAGGTGCAGCGGATTTCCGGCGGTTCCCAGTGAACAGTAAATCCCTGTCCCTCCAGTTCAAATACACTTTCTCCCACCGTCTGCTGGACGAGTTCCATCGCGTCCACCGGTTGAAGATCCAGGTTTTCCGCCCCCTTGCCGTAGACGAGGAAATACTCGAACAGCTTGTCCGAGAGTTCCTTAATCTGAAAAGCCTTTTTTCGGCTGGCGTCCAAATAGCGCTTCCCTTCTCCCGGGCCAAAGCGGCCCATCTCCAAGATATCCAAATATCCAATCAGGGCGGTCAGCGGGGTGCGCAGATCGTGGGACATGGCGGTGACCAGCGCATGGTTGGCCATGCGGGCCTCCTCCTCGTCCCTCTGGCGCTCAACAACCGCGCGGCGCATATTGTTGACGCCGTGAGCCAGTTCACACAGCTCATCCCGGCCCTGTTCGGTGATCTCATAGGAGAGATCGCCGCCCTCCAAAATCTCAAGTTCCCGCCCCAAAAGGCTGACATAGGCGACTTTTCGGCGTATGAGAAGCATTAGCGAGAAGACGAACGCCAAAAAGCCGAGCAGAAAAGACGCAATATTGGCCAGGTTATAGTACGCGAACTCGTAATAGCAGAGGATCTGCGCCTGGACGGAACCGTCCGCGAAGCGGATGGTGTGATAGGTGTACCACGGGTAGTAGGAGTAGTCGAGATCCGCCTCACCGCCGTACGACAGCAGTCCATATTCCGCCGGGACGCTGGAGTCGTAAATCAGCCGCCCGTCGCGGATAAGCAGGAGGGTGACGTACCGCTCCTTCGCCGCCCATTCGTCCAGCGGCTCCCGCTCGCGGAAGGAAAGCCGCTGTTCGTCCACATACGCCTGAAGCCGCGCGGCGCAGGCGGTCTCCTGCCGGTCCTGAAACTCCTGTGAAAGTACCCGCCGGTCAATCGCGCTGCCCAGCGCCCAGCGCGCGCCCACCAGCACCGCCGCAGCCACCGCCAGCGAGAGGAGGCTGACCAGTACCAGTTCCAGGCTCAGCCGGCTCCTCCAAAAACGTTTATTCAATGCGATAACCCTTCCCCCAAACATTTTTCAGATAGCGCGGGTTTTGTGGGTCGTCCTCGATCTTCCTGCGCAGGTTGCGGATGTGGACCATGACCGTGTTGCTGCAGGTGTAGAAGTACGGCTCCCCCCAGACGCTCTCATAGAGGTTTTGCGCGGAAAAAATCTTCTTGCGGTTTTGGGCGAGCAACAGCAGGATGCGGTATTCGAGATCGGTAAGCAGAATTTCCTCCCCATTTTTGCGCACCTCGTTGCAGTCGGTGTGCAACGTCAGCCCCGGCAACTGGATCTGCCCGGCCTGCGCGGTGCCGGATTGCCCCCCGTAGACGCAGTAGCGGCGCAGCATCGCCTTTACCCGGACAGCCAACTCGGCGCAGGAGAATGGTTTCACCAGGTAGTCGTCCCCGCCCGCAGAAAAGCCGACCATCTTGTCAGAATCCTGGCCCTTTGCCGTCAGGAAGAGGATGGGGATGGCATACCGCCGCCGGATCTCCACGCAGGCCGAGATGCCCGTGCGCCCGGGCATCATGATGTCGAGGATCACGAGAGCGAACGTATCGTCAATCTTCGCAATGGCTTCATTCCCGTCCGCGGCCTCGATAACGGCGAAGCCTTCCCCTTCCAGCAGGATGCGCACCACCTCGCGGATCTCCGGGTCGTCGTCCGCGAACAAAATTTTTTGCCGGTCCATACGCGCGCTTCCTCCCGTTTCCATCATAAAACACCTGCTTGATAGTCTGATGATACCATGCCGTCGGCATATTTGCCACCCACGCGGCAAAAGATTCAGATTTCTTAAGAAAATCAACAGCCATTTCTTAAAAGAAAATCAGATAGAATGTTGGGGAAGGGGGCGAAATGATGACAAAAGAGATTGCCATTGAAGTGCGCGACCTGCAAAAGGAATATCATGTGGGGGACGAAGTGGTCGTCGCGCTGCACCGAATCAATCTGTGCATCCTGCGCGGAGAGATTTGCTGTATCTTTGGTACATCCGGCTCGGGAAAGAGCACCCTCTTGAACCAACTGGCGGGCATGGAAAAGCCATCCCGGGGCGGCGTAATTGTGAATGGGGTGCCGATTTCCCTGCTGGACGAAGAGCAGCTCGCCGCCTTCCGGCAGAAGAATATCGGCTTTATTTTTCAGTCCTACAATCTGCTGCCCTCCCTGACTGCGACCGAAAACGTCGCCCTGCCGCTGATGTTCCGCGGGGTGGACCGGCAGGTCCGCGAGAAGGCGGCGAACGAGCTGCTGAGCAGAGTGGGGCTGGCCGGACGCCTGAGTCACTACCCCGGGCAGATGTCCGGCGGACAGCAGCAGCGTGCCGGAATCGCCCGCGCGTTTGTGTCTAGACCTTCTATCATCTTTGCGGATGAACCCACCGGGAATCTTGACACCAAGACCACCGCTGAAATCATGCAGATGATGACCGCTTTTGCCCGGAGGTACCGCCAGACGATCATTCTTGTCACCCACGACCCCGAGATGGCGAAATACGCCGACCGGATCGTCACCCTGATTGACGGAAGGATCGTCAGCGACACGAAAGGAGACCGTATCGAATGAAATGGAATTTGGGAATCGCCCTCGCGCTGGCGTGGGCGCTGCTTTTGCCTGTGCCCGCCTTCGCGGTGGACACTCCGTCCAACAGCGACTACCTGTTCGTGGACGGCTACACCGTCCATGAAGCGTTTTGTCAAGTGCTTTTTAGAGTTATTGACGCAACATAGGCTCTTTTTTCCACGATAAAGCCCCCACGCGGTCATACATGGGGCGGTGGGATTATGGTTGAAGTGGCGAAGTGGCAAAGTGGCAAGGTATCTGGATTTTGCCACTTGGATTTTGCCAGTTCACTTTTTTAGGGCGTGATACCATGCTGCGCCGATACGCTTTGAGGTAATGCGCCCGTCAAGGTTTTTCTTTGCCGCCCGGACAGTACGGGCAGAAATCCCCGCGTCGGCTGCGGCTTTCTCTATGTCCTCGCTGGCAAGCTCTTTTCCGTCTGCCAGTAGGTCAAGTATCAACTTTTCAGCCTGTTCGGTTTTGGTGGCGTTGTTGCCGCCCGCGCCGGACAGCAGCTCGTCAGCGGTTATATCATATTCGCCTATCCACTCAAAGCCTGTTTCCGGGTCAAGACAAAAGGCAACGGGCTTTCCCTCCGGCGCAAGGGAAGATTTGTCGTGAATGATAACACGAACATTCGGCTCACGCTTCACACGCCCGATTAAAAGGACGCTCCTTGCTGCGGCTCTAAAGTCGATAGAACCTAAGCCCCTGTATGCGCTTTGTCCTCCGGCAGCTTTGTTGAGGTGTCCGATAAGGATAACAGCGCACCCTGTACGCTCCGCAACTTCGGCAAGGCGGCGAAAAATAGGGCGCACCTCGTTTGCCTTGTTCATATCGGCTTTGTCGCCCATATACGCCTGTATGGGGTCAAGGATAATCAGACGCGCCCCGTTCTGTATGATTGCTTTCTCTATGCGCTCGTCGGACAGGGTAAGCTCCCGTTTTGCTTCATCAATCACAAGCACCCGGTCAAGGTCTGCGGCGGCTTCTATCAAGCGGGGTTTGACGGTATCTCCCAAACCGTCCTCGGCGGTCTGATAAATCACTTGAAACGGCTGCATGGGCTTCATGCCCGGAAGCGTCCCGCCAGTAGTACAGGCAGCGGCAAGGCGCAGCGCAAAGGTGGTCTTTCCCTCGCCGGGGTTGCCCTGTACTATGGTTACTTTCCCAAAGGGGATATACGGCTCCCATAGCCATTCAACGGTCTGTGTGTCAACCTCGCTCATGCGGATAATTTCAACGGTTTCTTCCTGTGGCGGTTCTTTCAATCCATAGACAGCTTCCCGCAGATATTTCCCGTCTGTGATTTCGCCCCGGCGCGTCTGCACCTCGTTCCAGTCTTTGAAAAGGGGAATAAGGCGGTGGACGGTCAAGCCCTCCAGCATAAGCTCCACAAGGCGGCTGCAAGCGTCGTTTCCGGCTTGGTCGCTGTCAAGGCAGAGATATACGGTCTTGATGTTCGGGCGGTCAGAGAGAAAGCGCATAAGGGCTTTTTCGCCCACGCCACCCAGCGCAAGATAGCTTTGCTTCTGCCAGTCCTTTTTGAACAGACAGAGAAAAGATAACAGGTCAATAGGGGCTTCAAAGACAAACAATCTTTCGCCCTCGCCCCGATAGCAGAAGTTAAAGGCTTTGTCGCTGCCTTTCACATCAAGCCGGAAGTTCCCGGCTGTGCCGCGTTGGTGGGCGTATCGTGGTACTCCGTCCTCGTCCCGTCCTACGAATACGGCGTTATGGTGGGCGGCTTCCTCGTAAATATCCCCGGTGGAAAAGAAAAAGCCCGACACATCTTCATCAATGCGGCGGGCGGCTGTGAGGTAGTTCCTCGCTATGCGGTTATCGGTGCTACGGGGCGGCAGTCGGAAGTCAGAAAAGGACGCGGGACTTGGTCTGTCCGGCGGTTGGGCTGCGCCTTTTTCTCCTGTCAGCAGTTCTACGGCTTCGGTAAAGCTCTTTCCGAAAAACTCCATGACAAAATCAATGGGTGCGCCGCCTTTGCTTTGGCTGTGCCTGTACCATTTGTTTCCCCGGATAGTCAAGCTGTCGTGCCGTTTCCAACGGTATTCCTGTCCGGCGCGGGTAAGCTGCTCGCCCTGTCCTTGCAGAAAAGAAACAAGGTCGGCTTGGTTGGCGCGGTCTATTTGTTCTTGGGTGTAATACATAGTTGATACCTCTCTTTCTGTGGTTGAATTGTTCATAGTTTTGAAGTAAAATAAAGTCAACAAATTTTAATTTGACAAAGGAGTGTGATTGTATGAAAAGGCAACTGCAAGGTATAGCATTGATTTTAGTTAGTATCCTGCTGATGTTAGGATATGGCAATGTGGCTTTTTTTGATTTGAGTTTCAAATGGGCTTTAATCTTTTCAGTTATCGGCATTACTGGCGTTATAATGACATTTTTACCCGATAAGAAGTGAACACATTCCTTTGTCGGATGGGAATAGAGGACGGACAGGCAAATGCTTGCCCGTCCTTTTCTTTATCGCTCCTGTTCCTGCCGCTTGGTGCGGTTCTGTGTCTGCTCCGGCTGCTCGGCTTTCAGTGCAATATCAACGCACTTGCGTATCTTCTGAAGCTCGGCAACTTCGGCGCGGGTAGCTTTCAGTTTGGTGTAGTCGGTATCTCTCTGCTCTTTGAGGTCGGCGTATTCCTGTTTCCATTTGGAGATAGGCAGCGTCTTTGTATCTGTCAGATTTGCATGGAGATAGCGGCTTGCTGCGTTCCATAAGGTCAGCTCGGCGCGGTGGGCTTCCTCATACTTATCCCGTTTGTTCGTCCAGCCGTTTTTCAGCTTTTTCAGTTCGGCATGAATGGGCTTGTACTGCAAATAATTCTCTCCGTTCTCTATCAGCTTTTGCAGCTCTTTCATGCGCTGCTCGGCGGCTTTCATTCCCTCCCGGATAGAAAAGGCTTCATCACTGACAGAGGAAAGAGAAGCGTCCAACTCGTCAAGTGTAGAGATACCATGCTCCGCAAGATAATTGGCTGCCTGTGATATGGTTTTCAGTTCGTCGGCTGCGTGTTGGTGTTGCCAGCTCTGCGAATACTTCCGGCTCTTTTCCCTCTGAACGCTCAAATACTTCATCAGAAGATTTGCAAGGTTCGGGGACTTCGGCGGTTGTAGTTTTCTTGGGGTAGTTTCCCACGCCGCAAGCAGTCCGGCAATCCATTCTTTGAGGTTGCCGATCTGCGCCCGGATTTCCTTTATCAGTCTGTTTGATTTGCGGATAGCCCGGTTCAGTTCACCTTTCTCGGTGGCTATGCCTTTCTTCTCCATTTGACAGGCGGCTACGCCCATGTGGACAGTGGGTATCTCGTCAATTCCTCTCTCGGCGTTGCTGCGGTGGTCTATACGCTCTGTGCTTCCGGCGTGTTCAAGATAGCTGTTTGAAATATCAGCCCACGCCTTGCGCCACAAGAGGGCGTTGCCTTTGTCGTTCCAGCCTGTGAGGTCAACCTTGTGGGTCTTGTATCTGCCATTCGGCAAGCGTATGCGCTCCCCGTTTTCATCAAGGTCATATTCCTTTTTAGACTTCGCCGCCCACGCGCCGCGCTCGTCAAGTGGTCGCATGGTCAGCATGATATGACAATGGGGGTTGCCGCTGTCGGTGTCATGGATAGCAAAATCCACACACATTCCTTTGGAAACAAATTGAGAGGAACAGTATTCCCGGACAAGCCGTATCTGTTCCTCTCGTGATAATTCTATGGGGAGTGCTGCGTCAATCTCACGCGCAAGCTGGGCGTTCCCGGCTTTCTCGTAAAGCTCTACGCTGTTCCATAAGGTAGAACGGTCAGAGAAAGAGGGCGGGGCATGGGGCGGCAGCATGATTTCGGTATGGACAACGCCGCCTTTTCGGGTGTAGTCGTGGGTCATTCCGTCCCACTCGTTTGTCAGCTTTTCGCCGCTTCGGTAGGCGGCTGCGGCAACGGCTGATTTGCCTTTGCCCCGGCTGACTATGCTGATGTTACAATGGTAAATGGCTATGGGTATCACCTCCAGTATAGCGGATATAAAACTTGTGGAAAATGAATAGCTTGCGTAGCAAGGTGTTCGGTTTCCGCAAGTACACAAAAGGGTAGACAGCGCAAGCTGTCGCAGGGGAAGTGTAGCGTCCCCTGTCTGCGGCAAAGCCGCCAATCGTAGCGCGGGGTAAAATCCCTGTGCGGAGATAAAGCCCTCGGCAGAGCGCACACGCCCGTTAGGGTGTATAAGTGCGCCCTTAGTGTCTAAGGGATTTATTCAGCGTTCCCGTTCTCGGCTCGTTTTTTCAGATATTCCCGTACCGGCTCACTCGTCAGTGCAAACCTAAGAAGTGCGGCGGCTTCCTCGTCGCTCATGTTCTTTGCTTCCGGCACAATGCTTTCAAAGACTGCGCCCCGGACGATAAGACGGTGGCTGCGCGTTCTGCGTTCCTCTTTGGATAGCTTCTGACGCAACATCTTTTCCCGGTTCTCAAACTGCCGGATTTTCTTCTTTCCGTCCTCAATCTCGGCTTGCAGTTCCTCGCGGGTTTTCTCTTTTGGTTTTGTCATGGTTGGTCGCTCCTTTCTGCTCATAGACATAGAAAAAGGACAGTCGATTTTCTCGTCTGTCCTGTGGGTGGCTTATTTAGTTTTGCTGTGTACTGTTCGATAAAGTGAAATTATTTATCTAAAGTCTACAGGCACATGGCAATATGGCTCCTGTGTGAAATCCAGATTATCGTGTTGTTCATCAACTAATTCTCCATTCCATTCAAGTCCAGTCTGGAAGCCATTTGCAATAGCTTTTGCTTCCATTTTTGTCAAGAGTAACGCCGTATCTCGGTTCACATCTTCTTCACTGCACTTTGACGGACTACCATAATTATCATAATAATAGCTCGGCTCGCAAAGCCAGTACACCATTTTGGCGGTAACTATATCGCAAGCCGGATTCATTACAATCTGTTCAACTGTAAACATTCCATCGTCATAATTGTAATCTGCAATCATATAATGGAGTTCTTCGGCAGATGTGATATGCGCGAATAATTCGGCAATCTCCTTTTGGTAAGCCTCAAACCCTATTTCTCTCTGGCGACAGAAACCTTTGTAAAATTCTTCATCTTCACTTCCTTCCATTTCCTCGTCAAACTCATCTTGTTCCATATCGAAATAGTATTCATCTCCGGCACAAGACGCACGCTCCATAAGAGCATCAAGTTCTTCTTTTCTTTCTTCTGACAGCATAATAATGTCCTCCTTAAAATTAAATATCTCAATCCCAATTTTTCGCTCTGTTTCTTTAAGAAAAGTATATCACACAACTATGAACAAATCTACATTATTTCAGCCTGTCGGCGGTGTTGTTCTCTCTGGCAAACTGCCGCGCCGCTTCCCGGCGTTCCTCACTGTATGGGGCGGTCAGACGGAAAGAGAAACGCCCCTTTGCAATATCAAACTCCATGCAGCCTGTTTCGGGGTCTGTGTCGGTCTTGCAGCACTCGTCGGGGTACTGCTCGGCATAAGCAGCAAGCCGCCTTTTGAGGTCGGTGTTGTGGGTGCGGATATGGATAAAGGGGTCTTTCTCGTCAAACCAAATATCGGTGGTCTTTTCCTGTTTGGTAAGCCCTGTTCTCATGCAAACTCCTTTCTGCGCCCCTGTTACGCAATAGGGGCATTTTTCGGGTGTTTTCCTCGGCTCTTGACTTGTGGAAAACGGCGTTTTTGACGATAAAAACCGCCCGGACGGGGAATGTATCATCGGGGCGGCTGTTATCGCAAGATTTCTGTTTTTTCCGGCTCTTGACCGTCAGACGCAGAGAAGCGCAGACTGTCGGCAAGTATCGTTTTCAGCAGCTTGTCGGAGAATGTTTCTGTGCCGTTGGGATTGAAAAACAGCTCCGCAACAATGGTCTGCCCGTTCCTCTGTGTCGTGATAATTCCGTCCGGCTTGGTCGGCGGGGTGGGTGTTCCTTTCTTTTCTGTCAATAGGTTGCTCCTTTCTCCGGGCGTAAAAAAGGGACTTCCCGTAGTTCGGAAAATCCCTCTCTGATGTTGCTATTCTGTTTTATGGTGCGGACAGTGCGGCGGCAGCCTGCGCCTTTTTCTTCGCCCGATATTCCCGCGCTTTGATACGGTCATACTCCCGCCTCTTTTCAAGATTTCTCGCCCGGTATTCTCTTGAATAGTTGCGGTGGTAGGCGCGGCTCTTTTCCTTTCTTGCTTCTTCGATTTCCTCCCGCATTTGCCGGATTTCCTGCTCTGTCGGCTCTGCAAGCTGTGTCAGTTCATTTTCAAATCTGCCGATATGGTTAAAGTATATCCCGATATGCTGAATAGCCTGTTTCGCCCTTTTCTTGTCGCGCTCATGCACTTCAATCCGGCTGATAAACTCGTTGAGGATAGTCGGGGTAAGGTCGGTAAAGTCAGCGTAACGGTCTATCAGCTTTACAAACTTCTGCGCCCGTCCTCCCGCGTTCTCAAAAGCGGATAGCTGTTCCCTAAGCTGTTCAAGCTCGGCTTTCAGCGTGTAGTATTCTTCGGAATACTTCTGCGACATCTGCTCATAGCGGTCTTGCGGGATACTGCCCAGAGCGTTGTCCTCATAAAGTTTATTCAGTACCTTGTCAATCTGTTCAAGGCGCGTCGTGATTTGCGGGATACGCTTCTGCTGTTTCTTTGTCTTGTCAGTCTGCTGCATGGCAAGACTCTTTTTCACTAAGGCTTCAAACTCTACCCGGTTGCTGATAGAGTATTCCGCGATTTTTTTCAGCACATCTGTGACGGTCTGCATAAGCAGATCCGCGTCCATGATGTGCGGAGAGCTGCACTTGGGATTTTTGGCTTTTCCCTTGTGGTACTCGCTGCAATAGGCAACATGACGCTTGCCGCCGTTCCTGTAATCTATGCGAATGTGCATTTTTGCGCCGCAGTCTTTACAGAAAAGCAAGCCGGACAGAGGGTGGATTTCTCCGTCCCCGTTGGGGCGTTTGACAGGTGCGTTTTCCAAAATCCGCTGCACATTTTCAAAGTCGGTGCGGTCAATAATCGGCTCATGCACATTTTCTGTGATGTGCCACTGGCTTCTGTCTACATAGTGGTTTCGCTTATCCCGAAAATGCTTTGTAGTCTTGAAGTTGACTACATCGCCGCAATACTCCTGCCGCGTGAGGATATGGGTCAGCGTGGCTTTGTTCCACTTGTAACGGTTATCCTCGTTGAGCGTCTTATTTTTACAAGTTCCCCGCCCGCGGTCTTTCATGTAGAAAGTGGGGGTTGGGATTTGCTCCTGCGTCAGATATACGGCGATTTGGTTTCGGTTTTTCCCGTCCAAAAACAGACGGAAAATAAGGCGTACAACCTCGGCGGCTTCCTCGTCGATTATCCAAAAATCCTTGTTGTCCGGGGCTTTGATATAGCCGTAAGGGGCTTCGGTGGCAATCGGCTTTCCACTCATGCCTTTGGTCTTAATGCCCGTTTTCACTTTCTTGCTGATGTCCTTTGCGTACCACTCCGACATGATATTGATAAAGGGGGCAAACTCTAATGTGTCGGGGTTTTCGCTGTCTATGCCGTTGTTGACTGCGATAAAGCGCACATTGTTCCGTCTGAAAATCTCCATAGCGTTGCCGACTTGGAGATAGTCGCGCCCCCAGCGGGTAAGGTCTTTCATAATGCAGACACCGATTTTGCCGCTTTCCACATCTTCAATCATGCGGGAGTAGGCGGAACGGTCAAAGAACCTGCCGCTTTCGTCGTCGTCAATGTAGTGGCGGATATTGGTTAGGTGCTGTCCTTTGGCGTAGTTCTCTAAAAAGATTTTTTGGTTCTGTATGCTGTTGCTCTCGCCGCCGTCCCTGTCCTCGTCGCCTACGGATAGGCGGGAGTAAAGGGCTGTGATTTTATTGTAATTGCTCATGTGCATATCCTCCTGCGTCTATAAAGTCGTTGTTTACAGTTAAGATTATGCACTCCAGAGGGACGGAAAGGACACCGAACGTGTGCGCAAGGACGACAAGGTGACCGTGGTGGCCACCATCAGACAGACGCAGCTCATAACCTCGGCGGCCGGAAAAGTCAGCGCCACCGTCAAATCAGACAGTTTCCGCATCGGAAAAGACAGCAAAGTCTCGGTTGCGGTGGACTCTGGAGACACCGATTTGCTGACCCTCAAACTCACTGTTTCCAACATCATCTACAAGGGCACCGGGGACTCGCTGCGCTTTCAGCTTACCTACGGAGGGGGCGCTCCTCCCGACCATGGCGAAATACATCTCTTTGAGTGTATAGAATACGAAAAACCCAAAAAGGAGGATCCCGACGAGGACGACAAGCCGAAAAAGGTCACGCATTACGGCCCGCCGGTCCTACTGATCAGCCGAGGGGCGTTTGAAAGCCCGCTTAAAGCAGGTGAGAAGTTCCAAGTGAAAATTCTGCTGCGAAATGCCAGTACCCGGCTTACGGCTTCAAACCTCGTCGTAAGTTTTGAGCCGTCGGAGGGGATCACCTTGCTTGAGAGCACGGCTTCCCAATATTTGCGTACGCTGCGCACGCGAAAGACCGAGGAGCTCATCGTTTTGCTGCGGGCTGAAAAGGATATCCAGAGCCCGTCTCAGAGTTTGGGCGTTTCGGTCAAGTATGACTATGTGGAAAATGATGAGCGTGCTTCCTCAACCGTCTCGGAGAAACTGTTTCTGCCATTTGACGAGTCGATCGGGAAGGGCGGCTCACCAACCCCAAATCTGATCGTGAGCCGCTACAATTACGGTGACCAGGTGGCCGTCGGGGATACGTTCGATCTGACGCTCGCGTTTCGCAATACCAGCCCTGAAACCGGGGTGGAAAACATCGTGCTCTCGCTCGACACCACCGACGGCCTCTCCATTGCGGACGGGTCGAACACCTTCTATTTCCCCGCGCTCGCGCCGGGCGGCAGCATTTCGCAAAAGGTGCGTTTCCAGGCGGTCCCGCAGGAAAAGCAGGACTCCCCTAAAATTGAGATCTCCTTCAAGTATGAATACATGGACGGCGCAAAGCGCAGCCAGGCCACCGCCAGCGAACGAATCGCCATCCCGGTCGTCCAGCCGGACCGCTTTCAGGTTTCCGCGCCGAATCCGTCCGGCCCTGTGCTGCAAAACGAGGAGACGACCATAACCCTGCCCTATGTAAACAAAGGCAAGGGCCAGGTCTACAATGTGGAGGCCGCGCTGGAGGGCGATCTGGAGGCATTGGAGGCACATCAGAATCTCGGAAATTTTGAACCGGGCAGAAGCGGAACCATCGACTTTGTGGTAACTCCGCACACAGCCGGAGCCATTTCGTGCAAGGTAATTGTCTCCTATGAGGACGCAAACACCAAACTCAAAAAACTCGAATTCCCACTTACCTTACAGGTGGAGGAGGCGTTTCCCGATCCCGATCTTTCCGCAACGGATGTGGGGCCTGTAAACGAGACCCCAACCATCCATTGGGCTGTTTGGGCGGTGGGGGCAGGGGCCTTGACGCTGTTGGCAGTTTTGCTCTGGCTGCGCCGCCGGCGCCGCAAGAAGCAGCCGGTCGCAACGGTGACTGACTTCAGCTGGGAACCGGAGGGGCAGGCGCTTCCCGCGGCGGACGAGGAGGATCCCCATGAAGCGCAGTGATCTCATCCGTATGTGCCTGCAAAACCTATTTCGCCATCGGGCGCGCACCCTGCTGACCGTCCTTGGGGTGGTGGTGGGCTGCTGCTCGATCATCATTATGGTCTCCATCGGCGTGGGAATGCGGGAATCGCAGGAGAAGGTGCTCTCGGAGATGGGGGATCTTACCATCATCACCGTCACCTCCGCCGGCAACGACAAGCGCGCGGCCAAGCTGGATGATCAGGCGGTGCGGGAAATGAAACGCATCGCCCGGGTAGAGGTTGCCACGCCGAAGCTCACCGCAGACAATGTGCAGTTCCAATTTTACGCCGGCCAGAATCGCCGTTACGTCTGCACCTGGTCGGATGTGGTGGGACTGGAGCCAGAGGCGGTGGAGAAGCTGGGGTACCGGCTGACTGAGGGGGAATTTCCGGGCAAAAAGGCCTTTACAGTGTTGGTGGGGCAGGATTTCGAGTACTCCTTTTCGGACTCCAAGCGACCGGAAGGACGCAATATGGTCGATCAATACGCCAATGTGATCGTAGCGGACGGTGCGGGTGAGGCAGTGGCCGCCGAATCCAAGAAGCCGGACTCCTATTTTACAGTGTCGAAAACCCCGGTGGAACTGGAAATGGGCGACGAGAAAAAGGTCAGCAAGAAGTTGGTATTTGCCGGCCGGATGAAAGCGGACAATGGCAAGGGCTTCGAAACCTCCCAAGGAATTGTGATGCGAATCCAGGATCTCGCACAGCTGCTTGACCAGGCGAGCCGGGCGGCCGGTAAAAAGGCGAAATCTACAAAATCCTATCCGACCGTTTTGGTCAAGGTTCGCTCCATTCAGGATGTGGAGGAGGTCGAGAACACAATCAAGGGGATGGGCTTTCGCACCAGTTCGATGGAAAACATCCGCAAGCCGATGGAAAAAGAAGCGCGTCAGAAGCAGATGATGCTTGGCGGCCTCGGTGCGATTTCGTTGCTGGTGGCGGCTCTGGGGATCACCAACACCATGATTATGTCGATCACCGAGCGTACCCGCGAGATTGGCGTGATGAAGTCGCTGGGGTGCTTTGTGCGGGATGTGCGAACCGTCTTTCTGCTGGAGGCGGGCTGCATTGGCCTGCTTGGGGGGCTTGTCGGCATTGTGGCGAGCGGTCTCAATTCGGTGGTGATGAATCTGTTCTCCAACCGGGCGGCCGTGACTTCGTTTTCTGCAGCGCTGGCCGTTCTGGGGGAAAAGGGGAGTCGCATATCGGTGATCCCGGTCTGGCTTGTTCTTTTTGCGCTCGCCTTTTCAGTATTGATCGGTCTGGGGTCGGGCTACTATCCCGCCAACAAAGCGGTGCAGGTTTCGGCGCTGGAGGCGATCAAGCACGATTGATCCTCGCCGCTTCCCAGCTTACAGCGAGGCGCAAAAACGCCTTATGCCACGAGGGGGCCTCGTGGAGTCCAGTGCCGGGGCGTGCCTCGCCGAAGGCTAGCCATAGGATTTCCAAGTTCACTTGGAAATCCTATGGCAGAGGCTGAGCAGACTGGTGAAACCAGAGCGGCGGCCTTAAAAATCACAGTCTTTTTTTTATGGAGATAATCGCTTTTACATAAGCAGAATTAGAATTTAACATTGTTGACTCTTTTTCTATTTGCTATTAAAATGAACTTTGATAATAGTTTGAAAGTTAAAGCCCGCTTTAAATATAAATTTGAATCAAGTTTAAAGCAGGATATTTTAACAGGACAGGAGGTGGCGATCCCAAATGAAAGTTTTCATTTACAGCCGCAAGTCGGTCTGGACCGGCAAGGGCAAATCCATCGAAAACCAAGTGGAGATGTGCCGCCAATATATTGCCAACCGGATCGACGGTGGCAAGGACGCCGAGATCGTCATCTACGAGGACGAGGGTTTTTCCGGTAAAAACCTTGACCGGCCGCAGTTTCAGAAGATGCTGGCCGACTCCAAGCGTCAAAAGCCGGACTATATCGTCTGCTATCGTTTGGACCGGATCAGCCGCAGCGTGGGGGACTTCGCACCGCTGGTGGAGGACTTCATCGCACGGGATATCGGCTTCATCTGCATCAAGGAGCAGTTCGACACGTCAACCCCGATGGGTAAGGCGATGATGTATATCGCCAGCGTGTTTGCACAACTGGAACGGGAAACGATTGCCGAACGGGTACGGGATAATATGCTCATGCTAGCCCGCACCGGACGCTGGCTGGGCGGTGGCCCGCCGACAGGTTTCACCTCTGAAAAGGTGGAGGAGGTTGTGGTTGACGGAAAGGTTAAGACTTCCTGTAAACTCAAATGGAACACCGAGGAAATTGAAATTGCAAAGATGATCTATGAAAAGTTCTTAGAAGTTCATTCGGTTTCCGGTGTCAGCAAATTTTTAATGCGTTCCGGCATCAAGTCCCGCAGCGGTAACTACTTTTCCTTACCGGGTATCCGGGATATTCTGTCTAACCCGGTCTACTGTATTGCCGACAAGCAGGCGCGTGACTATTTCCTTGCACATGACTCGGATGTCTGCTTCTCGGAAGAAGCCTGTTCCGATAAGTACGGCTTGCTCTCCTATAACAAGCGGGATTACAGTAAAAAGGGGTCTCCACGGCTGGAAAAATCGGAATGGATTATCGCGGTGGGGAAGCACAAAGGGATTATTTGCGGCCGGGATTGGGTAAGCGTTCAGAACATATTGGAGGCCAACAAGCCGGAAAGCCGGGAACGCAATATGCACAACGATTATTCTCTCCTATCCGGTACGCTGATCTGCAAGAAGTGCGGAGCACGGATGTTTGCAAAGCCCCGCTCCAACGGCAAGGGGCTGTTTGATTACATCTGCGACAACAAGTTGCGCGGCGGTATCACCGTCTGCGATTGCCAGAATCTCGGTGGACAGCAGGCCGACGATTTAATCTGCCGTTACTTGCTGGATTATGCAAAAGAGGATTCCGGTATTTGTATGCTTTTGGAGCAACTTCGACAGAAGATCAAAGCGGAGGATCAGAGCGGAAAGATCGAAGCGGTAAAGCGGCAAATCCAAAAGGTCGAAGCGGAGCTTGACCGTTTGGCGGCCTCCATGTCTCAACCGGAATTGGCGCCGGCGCTGGTGAAGCGGGTCAGCGACCGGGCAAGCGAGTTGGACCGGCAGCGGGAAGTTTACCGGGCCGAACAAGAGCGTTTGCAGTCGAATGAGCAGGCACATTCCGATTCGGAATTGCAGCTTGATTTGATGGTTCATATTTTGGCACATTTTCAGGAGAGTTTTGATAACCTGTCCATCCATGAAAAACGGGAATTGGTTCGCCTGCTCGTCCAGCGGGTGGAATGGGATGGAGAAAACTTCGATATTTTTCTATACGGCGAATAAGGCCCTTTCAGCCGATTGTTCGTCGTCAGGGCAGATTGCCCAGTACGGAAACCGGGACTTGCTGTTTCTTCGGCGGCGCATTCCCGACCCTTATCGCAATCATCACGATGTTTTTCGTCGGGGGCGCAATGGGCGCGTTTTCCTCCGTCGTCTCGACCCTGATCCTCACCGCGGTCATCGTGCTCGGCGTGCTGATGACCTTTGCGGTGTCGGCGCTCCTCTCCCGCACGATCCTCAAGGGGGTGCCGTCCTCCTTTACCCTCGAGCTGCCGCCCTACCGCCGTCCGCAGATCGGCAAGGTGATCGTCCGCTCGATCTTCGACCGGACCCTCTTCGTGCTCGGGCGCGCGATTGCCGTCGCGGCGCCGGCGGGGCTCGTCATCTGGGTGATGGCCAACGTCACCGTCGGGGATATGAGCCTGCTGGCCCACTGCGCGGGCTTCCTCGATCCCTTCGCGCGGCTGCTCGGGCTGGACGGTGTGATCCTCATGGCGTTCATCCTCGGGTTCCCGGCCAACGAGATCGTCGTGCCGATCATCATCATGGCCTATCTCGCGACGGGGAGCATCCTCGATTTCGACAATCTCGCACAGCTCAAGACGCTGCTCGTCGACAACGGCTGGACCTGGCTGACGGCGGTGTGCACAATGCTCTTTTCGCTGATGCACTGGCCCTGCTCGACGACCTGCCTGACCATCCGCAAGGAGACGCAGAGCTGGAAGTGGACGGCGGTCTCCTTCCTCGTGCCGACGGTGATCGGCATGATCGTCTGCTTCCTCGTCGCGGGCGCGGCCCGGCTGCTCGGGCTGGCATGACAAAAAAGCGTCCCGCATTCAAGCGGGACGCTTTTTCACAGGTCCTTGACGAAGCCGCGCAGGACCTCGCAGGAGGCATGAAATTTTTCTTCCTCGGCGCCGGTGAGGGGGAGGCGGACGATTTCCTGGACCCCGCCGCGTCCGATGACCGCGGGCACCCCGCAGAAGACGCCGTATTCCCCATACTCCCCCTCGAGCAGGGTGGAGACGGGGATGATGCGGTTTTCGTCGTGCAGGATGCACTTGATGATGCCCGCGGCGGTGGTGGCGATGCCGTAGTAGGTCGTACCCTTGCGCTTGAGGATTTCCCAGCCCGCTTGGACGGTGTCGTGGACGAGCCGGTCGAGGTCGACCCCCTCGAAGCGGCCGGGATTGTCCCGCAGGACCTCGGCAAAGGTCTTGCCGCCCACGGTGACGCGCGACCAGGGGACCATCTGGCTGTCGCCGTGCTCGCCGAGCGCGAAGGCGTGGACGCTGCGCGGGTCGACGCCGACCAGCCCGCCGAGGAGCGCCTTGAGGCGGGCGGAGTCGAGCGCGGTGCCGGTGCCGATCACCTGGCTTTTGGGGAGGCCGGAGAGCTTCCAGACGTCCTGCGCGATGAGGTCCACCGGGTTGGAGACGATGAGGAAGATGCCGGAAAATCCGGCGTCCATGACCGGCCCGACGATCGAGCGGACGATCTCCTTCGAGAGGCCGAGGGTGTCGAGCCGGGTCTGGCCCTCGCGGGGCGGCGGCCCGGCGGTGATGACGACGATGTCCGCGTCGCCGCAGCCGGCGTACCCGCCGGCCGTCACCCGGATGTTACGGCCAAGGTAGTCGATGCCGTCCCGCAGGTCCATCATCTCCCCGTGGGCGCGTTCGGCGTCGCGGTCGACGAGCAGGATTTCGTCGCAGAGCCCCTGCGTCAAAAGGCTGAACGCGGTGGAGGAGCCGACGAGCCCCGCCCCGATGATGGCGACCTTGCTGATATGCTGTTTCATGGGATCACCTCGAGAGAATCATTTCTCCCTAGTATGCCCCAATCAGTCGAGCAGATGCTTCGAGCGCCAGTTCCCGCTGCGCCAGCGCAGGAAGGAGACGAGCCCGCGGAAGCACTCGTCGCAGGTCATGGCGATCCAGATGCCGGGCAGCCCGAGCCCGAGGACGACGCCGAGCAGGTATCCGCCGCCGACCGCGACCGTCCAGACGGTCGTGACGTTGAGGCAGATGGGGAAGCGGATGTCGCCCGCCGTCTGAAGGGCGCGGAATAGGACGATGTTGGCCGCGCGGCCGAGCTCGAGCAGGATTTCGATGCCCATGATCGTGCGGCACATGGAGAGCACCTGCGGGTCGCTCGTAAAGAGCCCGAACAGCGGCTCGCAGAGCAGGAAGAGCAGCAGCGAGATCACAAAGGAGACGAGCATCGCGGCGCGCAGCGTCGCGTTGACGCGGCGGTCGGTCTCCTCGACTTTTCGCGCGCCCATCAGGTAGCCGACGATGATCTGGGTGGCCTGCGCGATCGCGGACCCGTAGATGTAGGAGAGCATCGCAAACATGTTGGAGTAGGCGCGCGCCGTGATGACAAAGATGGGCAGGGAGTTGCACATCGTCTGAATGACGATCTGAGTCAGGTTGTAGGAGATCGATTCGCCGCCCGAGGGGATGCCGATCTTGAGCAGGCGCTTCAGGTGATCGAAGGGGAAGGGCCGCAGGTTCCGGAAGTCGACGGGGGTGCGGATCGTGCGCTTAAAGAGCCAGATGACGATGACGACGCCGACCAGGCGGGACAGGTCGCTCGAGATGGCGGCGCCCGCGACGCCGAGCATGGGGATCGGCCCCATGCCGCCGATGAGCACAAAGTTGCCGGCGATGTTCAAAAGGTTGATGACGATCGAGATGAACATTGTCTGCTTGGTGAGGCCGTGCGCGCGGAAGAAGGCGACGAAGGTCAGGTGGATGGCTTGCAGGGGCATGCCGATGCCGATGATGCGCAGATAACCGCTCGCCTCGGGCATCAGCTCGGGCGGGACCCCCATCAGCCCGTAGATCTGCGTGGAAAAAAAGGTGAGGGCGACGAAGATGACAAGCGAGAGCGTGACGTTGACCACGAGCGAAACGGTGTAGGTCTGGGCGACCCGTTCGGTGCTGCCCGCGCCGATGTACTGGGTGATCAGGATGGTCGCCGCCATGCAGATGACCGAAAAGGAGATGAGCAGCAGATTGGTGATGACGTTGGCGTTGCCGATCGCCGCGACGGCGGTGGGGGAGGTGCGGGCCACCATCATCTGGTCGACGTTGCTGACGAGCATCTGGAGGACCAGTTCGACGAAGATCGGCCAGGTAAGCTGGAAGAGGTACCCGCGCGAATTGACATTTTGATCCATAAGCGTCCCCTGTTTACATCATAATAACGGAGTCATTATAGTACCTGCACGAAAAAAGTCAATGGATTTTCAGCACATCGCACAAATAAAGCGGACAGCACAAAAATGCTGTCCGCTGTAAGCCCGTGGTTCGTTATTTTGACATGAGGTCGCAGATGGCGTTGGAGAAGGCGACGGGGTCGTCGATCGACATCCCTTCGATGAGCAGTGCCTGCGAATAGAGCAGGAAGGCGTACTGTTTCAGCCGGTCGCGGCCGCCCTCATCCCCATAGAGCTTTCGCATTGCCGCGAAGACGGGGTGGGAGGCGTTGACTTCCAGCACCCGCTCCGCCTTGGGCTTCTGCTCGCCGGGCATCGCGCTGAGCACCTTCTCCATCTCGAGCGAAACCATGCCGTCGCTCGAGAGGCAGACGGGGTGGGACTTAAGCCGGCTGGAGAGGCGCACCTCCTTGACCTTACCGTCAAGGGCGTCCCGCAGAAAGCCGAGCAGGTCCTTGTTCTCCTCGTTCTGCTTTTTGATCTCTTCCTTTTCCTCCTCGGTCTCCAAACCGAGGTCCTTGTCGGCGACCGACTTGAATTCCTTGTCCTCGTACTTGAAAAGCATCCGGAGCGCAAACTCGTCGACGTCGTCGGTGAGGTAGAGGATTTCATAGCCCTGATCGCGGAGCAGCTCGGTCTGGGGCAGCAGGCCGATCTTTTCCACCGTCTCGCCGCAGGCGTAGTAGATGTATTTCTGCGACTCCTTCATGCGGCCGACGTACTCCGACAGGGTGACGAGCTTTTCTTCGCTCGACGAGTGGAAGAGCAGCAAATCCTGCAAGAGGTCCTTCTTGGCGCCGTAATCGTTGTAGACGCCGAACTTGAGCTGGAGGCCGAAGTTCTTCCAAAATTTCTCGTATTTTTCCCGGTCGTTTTTGAGCATCGAGAGCAGCTCGGAGTGGATCTTCTTTTCGAGCCGCCCGGCGATCACCTTGAGCTGGCGGTCGTGCTGGAGCATCTCGCGGGAGATGTTGAGGGAGAGGTCCTGCGAGTCGACAAGGCCCTTCACAAAGCTGAAGCAGTCGGGCAGCAGGTCGGCGCACCTGTCCATGATGAGAACGCCCGAGGCGTAGAGCTGGAGCCCTTTCTCGTAGTCGCGGGAGTAGTAGTTGAAGGGGGCGCGGGCGGGGATGAAGAGCAGGGCGTTGTAGGTCGCTGCGCCCTCGGTGGAGCTGTGGATGACGAGCGCCGGGTCCTCGAAGTCGAAGTATTTCTCCTTATAGAAATTGTTGTAGTCCTCATCCTTCAGCTCCGACTTGTTCTTCTTCCAGATGGGCACCATGCTGTTGAGGGTCTCGTGCTCGGTGTAGTCCTCGTATTCGGGCTTGTCCTCGGGGCAGCCCTCCTTGAGACGGCGGGCGGGCATGTCCATGCGGATGGGGTAGCGGATGTAATCGGAGTACCGTTTCACGAGCGCGGAGACGCGGTGCGGGTCGAGGAACTCGTCGTAGTTCTCCTCCCCCTCGTTCTCCTTGAGGGTCAGCACGATCTTTGTGCCGTGGCCGTCCATTTCGCAGGGCTCGATCGTGTAGCCCTCGACGCCGCGGCTCTCCCACTTCCACGCCTCGTCCGAGCCATAGGGACGGCTGTAGACGGTGACGCGGGAGGCGACCATGAACGCCGAATAGAACCCGACGCCGAACTGGCCGATGATATCGATGTCCTCCCGGTGCTCGCCGTCCTCCTCCTGCTTGAAGGCGAGGGAGCCCGACTTGGCAATCGTGCCGAGGTTGCTTTCGAGCTCGTCCTTCGTCATGCCGCAGCCGTTGTCCGTGATCGTAAGGGTGCGGGCGTCCTTGTCGAGGGCCAACTCGATCGAGAAGTCGTCCCTCGAAAGCCCGGTGAGATTCTCCGAAAGGGAGTGGTAGTAGAGCTTGTCGATCGCGTCGGAGGCGTTGGAGATCAGTTCGCGTAAAAAGATCTCCCGGTGGGTGTAGATCGAGTTGATCATCAATTCGAGCAGCCGTTTGCTCTCGGCCTTGAACTGCTTGGTGCGCATGAAACCAGACCTTTCTATCAGAATATCATTAAAAACGAAAAGTTAGCACTCAATTAGTTTGAGTGCTAACTATACTATAATATAAGTCGCAGGAAAAATCAAGTCTAAATTGTGAACATTTTCGGCAGTAAAACGCGCTCTTTCCGACACTCATCTTACAGAAGGACAAAAAGGGGGGACCGGCATGGGCCGGATCAATCATCTGCTGAAGTTCGTCTGCATCGCGGCGGCGCTGACACTGCTAGCCGCTTCCCCGGCGCTGACCGCCCGACCGCCCGAGCCGCCGGCCGAGACGGTCGAGATGCGCCTGCTGCCCGACGACCGCCCGATCCGCGTGATGGGCGACGGCCGGGTTCTCGAGCTGCGCGCTCCCGCCGCCGAGCAGCTGCCCTCCCACGGCTTTGACGCGGAGCTGATGCCCGTCTACGACACGGCGGAGCCGGTCGCCATCGCGCAGATGCCGGTGCGGGACACGCCGGAAACGCCGGTTCCCCGCGCCTGCCCGTTTGACGGGGGAGCCGTGTGAAACGCCGGCAGGCATTGGCCGCGGCAGCGCTGACCGTCCGCTGTCTGGGGGTCTGGCTGACCGAATAAGAATAAAAAAAGAACCGCCGGACGGCGGTTCTTTTTTTGTGCGTTAAGACTGGGTATAGGCCTGGCCCGTGTGCTCCTTGTAGTGGTGCGCTTCCTCGAGCATCATGTCCTTGACCTTCATCAGGCGGATCTGGGTGCTGCGTTCGTTCTCGTCGAGCTTCATCGTGATGTACTTGATGTTCTCCCGCAGTTCGGGGATCACGACGTGTTCGAGCGCGTTGACGCGGCGGCGGGTCTTCTCGATCTCGGCCGCCATCAGCTGGCAGGACTTCTCCACCTCGGCCAGCCGCAGCAGGTCGGGCAGGATGTCCGAGAGGGACTTGATCGCGCCGTCGAGGTCGGAGGAGGTGAAGGCGAAGCCGTAGGAATAGATGTTGTTTTCGTCGCCCGAGCGGGTCTTGTACTCGAAGACGGGAATCTCGACGCTCATGACGTTGCGCTCCGACGCCTCGAGGTAAACCTCCTGCATCGGGGCCATCATCGCCACGTTGAGCACCTCGTCGTCCATGCCCGCGCGCGCCAGCACGAAATTCTTGTTGGCGGCGGCGATGCCCGCCTCCACGGTTTCGCGCAGGGTCTTGTTTTCCCGCACCAGCTCGAGGAACTGACGCATCAGCTCGTCGCGCTTATCCTTGAGGAGCTTGTGGCCGCGCGTGGCGGTGACCAGCTTTTTCTTGAGCCTGGTCAGCTCCATGCGGGTTGGGTTCACCTGTGTTTTTGCCACGGTGCATCACCCCTCCTGCTGGCCGTAATACTGATCGAGGAACTTGTCGTCGATACGTTTCAGCTCGCTGCGCGGCAGAATGCGCAGCAGCTTCCAGCCGATGTCGAGGGTCTCCTCGATGTCGCGGTTGGCGTCGTAGCCCTGCGAGACGTACTCCTGCTCGAACGCCTCCGCGAACTTGGCGTAGAGCTTGTCGATGTCGGTCAGCGCGGCCTCGCCGAGGATGACCATCAGCTCCTTCGCGTCCTTGCCGCGGGAATAGGCGGCGAACAGCTGGTTCATCGTGTTCGCGTGGTCGGCGCGGGTCTTGCCGGCGCCGATGCCCTTGTCCTTCAGACGGGAGAGGGAGGGCAGCACGTCGATCGGCGGGGTGACGCCCTTGCGGTAGAGCTCGCGCGACAGGATGATCTGACCCTCGGTGATGTAGCCGGTGAGATCGGGGATCGGGTGGGTCTTGTCGTCCTCGGGCATCGTCAGGATGGGGATCATCGTGATCGAGCCGGTCTTGCCCTTCTGGCGTCCGGCGCGCTCGTAGAGGGAGGCGAGGTCGGTGTACATGTAGCCGGGATAGCCGCGGCGTCCGGGGACCTCCTTGCGGGCGGCCGAAACCTCGCGCAGCGCGTCGGCGTAGTTGGTGATGTCGGTGAGGATGACCAGCACGTGCATGTTCTTCTCAAACGCGAGGTACTCAGCCGCGGTCAGCGCCATGCGCGGGGTCGCGATGCGCTCGACGGCGGGGTCGTTCGCGAGGTTGATGAAGAGCACGGCGCGGTCGAGCGCGCCCGTCTCGCGGAAGGACTCGATGAAGAAGTTGGACTCCTCGAAGGTGATGCCCATCGCGGCGAAGACGACCGCGAACTGCTCGTCGGTGCCGCGCACCTTCGCCTGGCGCGCGATCTGCGCGGCCAGCTGGGCATGGGGCAGGCCGGACGCCGAGAAGATGGGCAGCTTCTGGCCGCGGACGAGGGTGTTCAGCCCGTCGATCGCGGAGATGCCCGTCTGGATGAACTCCTGCGGGTAGCTGCGGGCCGCCGGGTTCATCGGCAGGCCGTTGATGTCCATGCGCTTCTCGGGCAGAATATCCGGGCCGCCGTCGATCGGGCGGCCGAGGCCGTCGAAGACGCGGGAGAGCATATCCTCCGAGACGCCCAGCTCCATGCTGCGCCCGAGGAAGCGGACGCGGGAGTTGGAGAGGTTGATGCCGGTCGAGGACTCGAAGAGCTGGACCAGCGCGTCGCTGCCGTTGATCTCCAGCACCTTGCAGCGGCGCTTTTCGCCGCTAGCAAGCTCGATCTCACCCAGCTCGTTGAAGGTGACGCCCTCCACGCCGCGGACCAGCATCAGGGGGCCTGCGACCTCCTGTATGGTACGATATTCCTTCGGCATTAGAACTCCTCCTTCTGTTTGGCTGCGAGCTCGGCGATCTCGCTGGCGAGCTCCCGCTGGATCGACTCGTACTCCGGTCCGATCTGGTCGGGCAGGATGTACTTGAAGCGGCCGATCTGCTCGCGCACCGGCAGGTTGACGAGGGAATCGACCGGAATGCCCTTGGAGAGGCCCCCGACCGCCGCGTCGTAATAGTCGAGCACGAGCTTCATCATTGTGAACTGCTTGGGCAGCGGGGTGTAGGTGTCGACGTCGTGGAAGGAGTTCTGGTGCAGGAAGTCCTCACGGATCGACCGCGCGGCCTCCAGCTTGATGCGGTCGGGCGCGGACAGCGCATCCATGCCGACGAGCTGGACGATCTCCTGCAGCTCCGATTCCTCCTGCAACAGCAGCATCATCCGCTGGCGCAGGGAGGACCACTCGGCCGCGACGTTCTCATTGAACCATTTCTCGGTGGTATCAGTGTAAAGGGAATAGCTTGTCAGCCAGTTGATGGCGGGGAAGTGGCGCTGGTAGGCCAGCTGTGCGTCGAGGCTCCAAAAGACCTTGACGATGCGCAACGTCGCCTGCGAGACCGGCTCGGAGATGTCGCCGCCCGGAGGGGAAACGGCGCCGATCGCCGAAAGGGAGCCCTCGCGGCCCTCGGAACCGAGCGTGATGACGCGGCCGGCGCGCTCATAGAACTGCGCGAGGCGGCTGCCGAGGTAGGCGGGGTAGCCCTCCTCGCCGGGCATCTCCTCGAGTCGGCCGGACATCTCGCGCAGGGCTTCCGCCCAGCGGGAGGTCGAGTCGGCCATCAGCGCGACCGAGTAGCCCATGTCGCGGAAATATTCGGCGATCGTGATGCCGGTGTAGATCGACGCCTCGCGCGCCGCGACGGGCATATCCGACGTGTTCGCGATCAGCACGGTGCGCTCCATCAGGCTGCGGCCCGTTTTCGGGTCCTTCAGCTCGGGGAACTCGTTGAGCACGTCGGTCATCTCGTTGCCGCGCTCGCCGCAGCCGATGTAGACGACGATGTCCGCCTCGGCCCATTTCGCCAGCTGGTGCTGGATGACCGTCTTGCCCGAGCCGAACGGACCGGGGACGGCGGCCACACCGCCCTTGGCGATGGGGAAGAGGGCGTCGATGACGCGCTGACCGGTGACCAGCGGCATGTCGGGGGAGAGTTTTTCCTTGTAGGGGCGGCCGCGGCGGACCGGCCAGCGCTGCATCAGCGTCAGGGGCTGCTCGGTCCCGTTGGCCGTCTCGATGACGGCGACCGTCTCGGTGATGTTGTAGTCGCCCTCTTCGATCGATTTGATCGTGCCGACGACCCCCACGGGGACCATGATCTTGTGCAGGACGATCTCCGTCTCCTGCACGGTGCCGATCACGTCGCCCGCGACGATCGCGTCGCCCTGGCGGACGACGGGGGTGAAGTGCCATTTCTTCTCCCGGTCGAGGGAGGGGACTTCGACGCCGCGCGCGAGCGAGTTGCCGATCTTCGCGCGGATCTCCTCCAGCGGGCGCTGGATGCCGTCGTAGATATTCGAGATGAGGCCGGGGCCGAGCTCGACGCTCATCGGCACGCCGGTCGATTCCACCGGCTCGCCGGGGCCGAGGCCGGAGGTCTCCTCATAGACCTGGATCGACGCCTCGTCGCCGTGAATCTCGATGATCTCGCCGATGAGGCGCTGCCCGGAAACGCGCACCACGTCGAACATGTTGGCGTCGCGCATCCCCTCGGCGATGACCAGCGGGCCGGCCACCTTTTTGATCGTACCTTTGCTCATAGCTTGCTTTCACCTGCTCTATTCCGGTTTCGGAGGCCCCGCAGCGGCGGGGTCCGCGAAAGCCCTATTTTGCCGGCGGTCAGTTGCCGCCGAAGATGATGTCGGAGCCAACTGCCTGCTCCACCGATTTTTTCACGTTCCGGATGCCCATGCCGGTGTTCCCCGAGACGCCGGGGATGGGGATGATGGCGGGGAGGCGCTGGGCGCGGTAGCGGTCGATCTCCGTTTCGAGCTGGGCGGCGAGCGCCTCGGTGACGTAGACCACCGCGTAATCGCCTTCCGCGAGCCTGCGCAGCTGCTTTGCGGCCTCGACCGGGTCGGTGACCGGGAAGGTGTCCAGGCCGAGCGCCGCGAAACCGTAGATGCTGTCCCGGTCCCCCATGACTGCTGTCCTATACATACATCTCCCTGATCCTTTCCCGGATCGACGCCTCCGGCAAATCGTTGAGCTTGCCGGAGAGGATGATCCGCACGCACTTGATCTCGTTTTCCCGCCCGAGGATATAGGCGGCGAGCGGCCCGATGCCGAACGCCTGGAACTGCTGCGGGCGGATCGACTCGATGATCACGTTGTCGCACCACCGCTCGAACGCGGAGGGCGACTGCTCGAGCGCCGAGACGGCGGCCGCGTAGTCGGTCGTGGAGAGGTAGTCGCTGACCGCCTCGAGGCTGTCGGCGGCCGCGCGTGCGAGCTGATAGACGTCGAGCGACCGGCAGGGCGCCAGCGCGCGGCGGATGAATTCGAGGGACTTGCCCGTCTTCTGGCAGCGCACGGCGGTCTTGATGTCCGCCGCCGCGACGGTGAGCTTGGCGTATTTGGCGATCAGCTCACTGTCGCTCTCCCGCCCGGCGCGCTCGATCGCTTCGAGCGCGGCGCGGTCGATGACGATGTCGCAGAGCTGGCCGTCCCGGGTCTGGGAGAGGGCGGTATACGCCTCCTCGGCCGGGGCGCGCATCGCCTCGGGCAGCAGGCCGAATTCCTTCTGGCGCACGGCGTCGAGGATCGCGCGATAGTCGACCGTCCCGTGTGAAATGAAGATGCCGAAGTCCTCTTCGCCGGTGCAGACCAGCTTGACCGCGGCCTTGAGATTGTGGTAGTCGTTGGCGTAGAGGAAGACGTCGAACACCGACATGTCCTCCACCAGCTCCCCGATCAGGCTCCAGGTCTTCTCCCGCTCGGCCGCGAGCATGCGCTCGGCGCCGATTCCGGGCTCGCCGTCCCCCCAGCCGCGGTCGGCCAGCAGGCGCATGCACTCGTCGTAGCTTTTGGCCGCGAGCAGCTGTTCGATCGCCTGTGAGTTGAGGAGGGAGAGCTCCTTGGAGCGGATACGCGCAACGGCATAGGTATATAACGAATCGGACATTGCCTAACCTCCTTTGCGCGAATTAAGAGAAGAGAAGCTCCTGGACCCGGTCCTGCAAACGCTCGCGCGCCGCGTAGAAGAGCGCCTCGATCGAGCAGTTCTCCTCGATGCCGCCGTAGCTGAGCACGAAGCCTCCGTCGATGTCGCGGGTCTCCCGCGAGACGGTGAGCTTCCCGTTCGCGGATTTCGCGAGCGAGGTCTCAAAGCTGGCGGGCAGCCGCCCGAGGTCGGCGGGGGAGAAGAGCAGCTCGCCCTCCTGCGGGAGGGAAAACTTGCTGATCATCTTGAGGATCAGCGCGAAATAATCGGAATCGGGGAGCTTGTAGATCGACTGGCGGGCGCTTTCGATCGCTTCGCCGATGATCTCCTGCTTGGCGGCGAGCACCGCGCGGCGCTGCGCCAGTTCGGCGGCGGATCTCGCGGCGGCCAAATGGTTCTGCACGTCGGTTTTCGATTTGGCCAGGATCGCGCCGGACTGCGTCCGCGCGTCCTCAGCCGCCTTCGCGGCGAGCTGCCCGGCCTCCTCCTTCGCCTGTGCGATGACCGCGTCCGCGGCCTGCTGCGCCTCGTCCCGAATCTGCTGTACAATTTTTTCTAGTCCGGTCATAGCAGAATTCTCCTTGCTTTGAAAGTGCGGAACATTCCGCCGGGGATCACAGGCTCAGGCCGCCGACGCCGAAGATCGAGAGGATCGAAACGAGCAGGGCGAGGATCGCGTAGGTCTCGACCATCGCCGGGAAGATCATGGACTTACCGAACGTCTCGGGGCGTTTGCAGATCATGCTGATCGAGGCGACGGAAGCGCGCGCCTGGCGGATCGCGGACCAGAGGCCGACGAACGCCATCGGCATGCAGGCGGCGAAATAGAGCAGGCCCTTGACGAGGGAGATGTTGGGGTCGCCGCCGAGGATGCCGATCTGGGTGAGGGTGATGAAGGCGATCAGCAGGCCGTAGATGCCCTGCGTACCGGGGAGAAGCTGAAGGATCAGGACTTTACCAAAGCGGTTGGGGTCTTCGGTGACCGCGCCAGCCGCGGCCTCGCCGGCCATGCCGACGCCGATCGCGGAACCGATCCCAGCCATCAAAGCGGCGAGGGCCGCACCAAGCAACGCAAAAGCAATTCCCAAAGAACTCATTTCAGATTTCCTCCTTAAATTTGTAATATTTCGTATGGGCGGCGAACGGCGTGAACGCACGGCCGCCCCCCTCATAGAACTTGCCGAAGAACTCGACGAACTGCAGGCGGTTGGTATGGACGTAGGCGCCCAGCAGGTTGATGCCGATGTTCAGCGTGTGCCCGATCAGAAATACGATGATGAACATGATCGCGCCGACGATGCCGCCGCCCGCCATGCTGCCCATCTTGTTGAAGACCTGCGCGATGACGCCGGTCGCGAGCCCGAGCGCCAGCAGGCGGGAGTAGGAGAGGATGTCGCTGAGGTAGCCGGTGACGTTATAGGCGCTGTAAAGCCCCTGCGCCAGCCGCGCGAACGGGTTTTTGGAGTCCCGCCCGCCCGTCAGGATGATCCCGACGAGCCCCGCGAGCGCGCACCATGCCGCAACCGTCGCGGCAATCGGCGGAAGCTGGAAGGGGATGCCGAGCATCTCGGTGATCATCGGCATCGTCAGCAGATAGACGATGCCGCCGCCGACCAGCAGGTACCAGAACACGACGTCGCAGACCGCGTCGTAATATTTCCCCTCCCGCGCGTACTGGTAGAACTTGAGCCCCAGCCCGACGAAGAGGTGGATGATGCCGATGAGGAAGGAGAAGGTCAGCAGGCGGATGGGCTCGCTGACCGGCTCGAACCAGATGGGCCGCAGCGCCAGGTCGCTGTGGAAGAAGGTCGACGAGATGACCGCGACCGCGTCCCCGAAGAAGCTGCCGAACATGAATCCCCAGAAGGTGGTGGACAGCCCGCACCAGAAGAACATCTTGACCATCTTGCCGATTCCGGGCTCCATGTTCTTGTACTTGAGGATCACGACCGCGCAGGCGATCGTCATGACGAGGCCGTAGCCCGCGTCGGAAAGCATCATGCCAAAGAGGATGTAATAGAAGAAGGACATGATGGTCGTCGGGTCGATCTCGTGCCTGCCGGGGAGGCTGTAGCTCTCGACGACCGATTCGACCGGGGTGGAGAAAGGGTTGTTCTTGAGCACGACCGGCACGTCCTCGTCGGGGTCGGGAGCGGTGAGCTCGACGGCCACGTCGAATTTGGAGGAGAGCTCCTCCGAAAGCGGCCGGGCGTTCCGCGCGGTGACGTAGCCGGAGAGGATGAACGCCCGCCGCGACTGCATGAGCCGCCCGATGACGTCGTATTTTTCCGCCCGCAGCCGCAGGTAATCGGCCAGCAGCTTGAGGTCCGGGCGGTCGCCGCCGCGCGAGACGATCTCCGTCCGGGCGGCTTCGATCGCCTCGTTTGCCTGCGCGACCTCCGCTTCGAGCAGCTTTTTGCGCTCGGCGGGGCTCTCGGCGGGCGGGGAGGCGGGCCGGGTAAAGCCGATGGCGCGCAGCGCCTCGTCGACCGCGGCCGCCTCGGCGCGCGGGGCGACGATGAAGACGCAGGTCTGGTCCTGCGAATGGCTGACGAGATCGACGTTGACCGTCGCGTCGGGGGCCTGTCCGGCGATCCGGGAATAAACCTCGTCGAGGGAGAGGTCCTCGGGGAAGGAGCCGATAAACGCCGCCGTGGAGCGCGTCCCGGTGAACCGAAGCGGGACGTCGAGCCCGAGCCAGGGGACGAGCGCGTCGAGCTGGGTCTCGAGCTTGAGGATCTCCGCGCGGTTCTCCGCGATCTTTTTCGAGAGCGCGTTCAGGCGCAGCGCCTGTGCGAGCACGTCGTCGGCGCGTTCGCCGAACGCGGCGTACTCATCGGCGGTCAGCGGCCCGCGCCCCTCGAGCGAGGAAAGCAGGGAGGACTTGACGGGGGAATAGGCGTCGAGCACCTCCAGAGCCTGATTGACGGCGGAGAGGTCCTTCTCGAACTGAGACCGGACGGCGGAGGTGTCGGCTTTTTCAAAGACGCTGTCCTGCAGGGCCAGGTCGGAGATTTCGACGACGCCGCGCCGCTGCAGGGCTTCAAGAATGGATTTGCGGTCTTTTTTCAGCGCGCATATGCTGATGCGCTGCATCTGCAGCACCGCCATGAAACGGATGCCTCCTTTTTCATGAAATTGGGCAGGGGGATCAGATCAGCTCGGAGAGAATCAGGCGACGGACCTCGGCCCCCTTTGCATCCGCGCTGGCGCGCAGCGAAGCGATTTCCTTCTTGACGGATTCGAGCGCCGCGCTCTGCATGGCTTCGCCCTGTTGCTTTGCTTCGGCAAGCGCCGCGTCCGCCGCGGCTTTCGCCCCGGCGACCGCCTGGCCGACCGCTTCGGCGGCGTCGGCTTTCGCGCGAGAGAGAATCTCCTCCCGTTGGCGCGCCGCCTCCTGCTCGATCTGTTCGGCTGCAAGCTCCGCTTCGCGGACAGCCCGAATGGTCTCCTGTTCCATAGTATCACCACCCACTTATCTGATTTTACTTGATCCGTGTATGGAAGGCCCCATGGCCGGGTAAACGTCGTTGGGATATCCTGTATAGTATACCGCCTTTTTTAGGAAGAATCAACAAAGCGCGGCCCGCTGAAGAAAAAATACAATAATTTTTTATTACCTTTCCACAAATTGGGCCGATGACACGCAATCGGGCATTTTCCAGCCCGTTAGCTACATTATTACAATAAAAAAGGAAAAAACATACTGATATTGTACTATATAAAGGCAACAGAATCAAGGCATTATCGGAAGTAATTTTGTGAAAAATAATAATTTATTATTTTGCGGAAACACAATGGAAGAAAAAACCGTTTGGGGTTGAACGGGAAGGGAATCCGTAGTAAAATGGCGATAGAAGGCGGCCTGTGTCAATCATAGCATGCCGCGCCGGGGCCGTAATTAGACAGATTTACCGGATTGTCGGAAAACGAGACGGTTTTCGCAATCTGTATGGACAGATCGGGGGAGACGGGATGATCAGAGGCCGACGCATATGGTACCGGTGGCTGGCCGCCGCGCTGGCCCTGCTGTTCGCGTGCGCGGGGCAGCCCGCGTTCGCGGAGGATGCGGTCGAACCGGCCGTTTCTCCGACGGAAAAGACGCTGGATGAGGGGAAGAGGCTCGCGGATATCGCGTTCACCGCGAAGGACGGGAATGATACCGTGTTGGGTCATTTTGCCTGGGCGCCCGAAGTCCCTTATGATCAATCTCTTACGCAAGCGGATTCCGGATCTTATACGGTCATCTTTACGCCGGAGCCTGTTGAGCAAAACGGGAAGGTTTATTCAGAGGCGCGGCAGGCGGTCGCCGTCACCGTTATGCCGAAGGAATCACCCGACCCCGCCTACGACACCGCGTCCGCGATCACCGACGCGGTCCGCGGCATCGCCGATCGGTCGGACGACGAGGTCCGCCGCATCGCCGAGGCGATGCGCGCGCTCAGCGGCCGCGAGCAGGACAGGCTCTCCCGGTCGACGCTCGAAAAGCTCGACGCGGAGTACTGCAAGCGCTTCGGGTACACCCATGAGACGGCGGTCGACGTGCGCGACGACGGCGTTTCAAGCAACCGCATCCCGCGCGGTTCCCACGCCTACGGCGTGGCGGCCGCCACCGGGGGGAACCGCACGGTGAAGCTCTACCAGCAGAAGCCGTCGGGCAGCTCGGTGCTCCAGTTTGAGCTGGAGGTGGACGGCGGCTCCGCCTCGCTGCCCGCGCCGATCGTCGTATACGTCGCGCTTCCCGGCAATATCAGCGGTTCCCGCGATTATTACCTGAAAAGCACGGACGGGGAGATCTCCGCGAGCGTTTCGCGCGACTATCTCGCCTTTACGACCAGCACCCTCGGCCGGTTCCGCCTCTACCGGGAGCGCTCCTCCGGCCGGGACGACGATGACGATGATGACGACGACCGCTACCGCTATCGATCCCGGAACACCGGCCGGGATTACGTCGTCACCTCCTTTTGGGAGTCGGTGATCGACGCGGTCCACGACGCGAAGGAGGGCGACCGCCTGCGCGTCAACATCGGCGCCCGCACCGAGATCCCCGCCGACCTGCTGCGGGAACTGAAAGGCCGCCGTGTCATGCTGGTGCTGAGCCCCTCGCGCGGGGACAGCGTTACGATCCGGGGGGAGGAGGTCGTCTCCATCCCCGTTTCGCGCGACTACTACACGATGAAAAACCTGCTTTCCCTCTATGAGCGGGGGGACCGCTTCGACGATCCGCCCGCATCCGGTGAGGCGGCTCCCGCCGCTCCGGCGCCGCCCCCCGTGGCACGGCCGCCGGCGGCTTACGTCCCGGCCGCGCCCGTCTACGCGCCTCCGGCCGCGTCTTCCGCCCCGGCGGAATCCGCCGTGAGCGTGACAGAGCCCCCTGAGGAGGAGCCGCTTCCGGACGTGGAGATCGCGGCGGAGGAGGACGACCCGCCCGCATCCTCCGAGGAGCAGCCCGCCAAGCCGCAGGAGCCGACCGGCGGCGAGGAGAACCCCTTCGGGCTGGCGTTATTCGCGGCGGTTGCGGTAGCGGCCGCGGCCCTGCTCTCCTGCGTGCTGACGCTCGCCATCTGGGGAGCGCGGCGCAGGAGGGGAAGATAGGCGAAAACAGTTGACTTTCCGCAAGTTTGTGCTATATTGAAGACAGAGTCCGAGGTCCGGAATTTAGAATGACATCTTCACACCCTCACCCCCTATAGCATGGAGCGGTCCGCGCATCTGCGCGGGCCGCTCCGCTTTTTGTGTGAAAAAGTAAGAGAATTGTAAGAAAACTGTTGCAAAATCAGTAAGAACCGTTCGGTATGCTCTTTTTGTGTGAAATAGATGTTGACATTTTTTTAGCAATACTGTATTATTGTACCGTTATGTTAATACAATAGGCGGAAATAATTTCACATGTCTGAATCCAAACGGCGGGGAATGTCGTTTGTATCAACAGAGTTTCATGGCAGCCGGGCGGGCGCCCGGCGGAAAAAGATTCTTGAACGAAGGAGTTATGAGGAATGCTTGGGATAAAAAAGAAAAATCCGGAATCTGCCGCGGCGGGCGCGGAACAGGAGGCGCCGAATTCGACCGCCGGGGTGAGTCAGGACATTGCACGCTTCACCAAGCGCAAATCCCATAAGAAGCGGATTGCCATCGCGGCGGTGGCGGTCGTGGTGGTCGGCGCAATCGGATGGAAGTTCCTCTTCGCGAGCGCGCCGGCGATGGCTCCGGTCATGTCCACAGCCTTGCAGAAGACCGAGCTGGTCAACAGCATCAGCCTGACCGGCACGGTGGAAAGCGCGGAGGCTTCCTATGTACATACGACCCTCAACAGCACGGTGAACACCGTTGCGGTAAAGGTCGGGGACCACGTGGAGGCGGGCGACCTGCTCGCCCAGCTCGACACCTCCGATCTCGAGCTGTCGATCGCGGAACAGCAGGCGGTCATCAGCAAGATTTCCCGCCAGAACCAGTACGCGATGGAAAACGCGCAGAAGAAGCTCGAGGACGCCAAGAGCGACATCTCCAACAACGTGGACGCGGAGCTGATCGCGGCGGAGAACGCCCTGCGCAGCGCGCAGCAGAACCTGAACGACGCGCGCCGCGACCTCAACGACCACAAGGATGACCTCGAGTACGCGGACGATGTCATGAACAACCTTGAGAAAAAACTCAACCGCGCGCGCAATGAATACCAGGACGCGGAAAAGAAATACCAGATCGCCGAGCGGGAACACAAGGATAACGGCACCCCGATCCCGCAGGACGTCATCGATGAGCTTGACCGTTCGGAGAAGGCTTACGATGAGGCGCTCAAGGAGTGGCAGAAGAACGACAACGAGTACGGCGGCGACCTGAGCAGCTACAGCAAGGAGTACCGCTCCGCGCGTATCGCTTATGAGAACGCGCTCGCCAACAAAAATGCGATTGAAAACAGCGTCAACCGCAATCTCGACAACCTCGAAACCAGCATCAAGGGGCAGGAGATCGACGGCGACCTCACCTCCCAGCAGATCTCGCTCAAAAAGCTGCAAAAGGATCTCAGCGAGTCGACGGTTACCGCGCCGATCTCCGGCACGGTGACGGCGGTCTACGCCAAGGAGGGGGTCCCGGCGGCGGGGCTGCTCTTTGTGGTCGAGAACACCGACGACCTGGTCATCAAGACCGCACTCAAGGAGTACGACGTCGCGACGGTCCAGGAGGGGATGCCCACCGAGATCAAGTCGGACGCGACCGGCGAGGAGGTCTTCGAGGGGACGGTCGGGCGCATCTACCCGACGGCGGTCAAGGCGTCGGACGGCTCCACCAGGACGGACGGCGGCGTTGAGTTTGAGACGGAGGTCTCGATCAACGATCCGGCTTCCACCGGGCTGCGCGTCGGCATGAACGTCCGCCTCAACATCGTTACGCAGAAAAAGGAGAACGTCTGGGCCGTCCCGTTTGAGGCGGTGGGCACCGACGCGCAGGGCCAGAGCGTGGTCTATGTCGCCAAACCGAACGAGGAGGGCGCGATGATCGCAACCGCCGTTCCCGTGACCACCGGCATGGAGACCGACTTCTACCTCGAAATCTCTTCCGACGGCCTTGCGGACGGCGACCAGGTGCTCTCCGACGCGAGCACGGTCATTCCCGGCATGCCCGTCACGCTGGCGGCCGGCATGGGCGGCGCGGCTCCCGCGGGCGCCGTGATGGAGGGCTGAGCATGAGCGACGAAAAACTTGCCTGGAGCCCCATGCCGGACGGCAGCCTGATCATTGACATGCAGGGGATCTACAAGCGCTTTTACATCGGCCAGCCCAATGAGCTGGAAATCCTCAAGGGCATCGACCTGCAGGTCGGCCGCGGGGAATTCGTTTCGATCGTCGGCGCTTCCGGTTCCGGCAAGTCGACGCTGATGAACATCATCGGCGCGCTCGACCGGCCGACCGAAGGAAGCTACACCCTCGACGGGGTGCCGATGCGCGACGTGCCCGACAACATGCTTTCGGAGATCCGAAACTGCAAGATCGGGTTCGTCTTCCAGACCTTCAACCTCATCCCGCGCACCTCGGCGCTGCGCAACGTCGAGCTTCCGATGCTCTATTCGGGCATGGGCGCTTCGGCCCGCAGCCGCCGCGCGAAGGAACTGCTCGACATCGTCGGCATGGCGGACCGGATGAAGCACCAGCCCAGCGAGCTGTCGGGCGGACAGAAACAGCGCGTGGCCATCGCGCGCGCGATGGCCAACGATCCGGCGATCATCCTGGCGGACGAGCCGACCGGTGCGCTCGACACCCAGACGGGCCATATGGTCATGGACCTCTTCCACCGCCTGCACCGGGAGGAGGGGAAAACGATCGTGCTGATCACCCACAACCCTGAGCTTGCCGCCGAAACCGAACGGATCGTTACGATCAGCGACGGGCGGATCATCCGTGCCGAGAAAGGGGGGATGCCGCGTGCAGCTGTTTGAAAACATTTCCCTGGCGGTCGCGGGCCTGCGCGCCAACAAGATGCGCGCGCTGCTCACGATGCTCGGCATTATCATCGGCATCGGCTCGGTCATCACGATCGTTACCGTCGGCGACGCGATGACCAATTCGGTCACCGCCGTCTTCAACGACATGGGCGCGAATTCCTTCCAGCTCTTCCTGTCCGACAAACCGGATGAAAACGGGGCCTTAAATTATAACCGCAGCTACGAGGCCGAGGACTATTTGAATGACGACATCCTCAGCCTCTACACAGAACGGTTTGACGATGAAATCGAAAACTGGGCCGTCACCGTCAACGCGGGCAACGGCCGGGCGCAGGTGGGCCGCCGCCAGACCGACGCATGGGTTTACGGCGTCAACGCCAATGCCCTGGGCATCCAGAACATCACCCCGATCGCCGGGCACGACCTCAACGACCGGGAGGTCAGCGGGGAAAAGTACGTGGCGGTGGTCTCCAAAGGCATGCTTGAAAAGCTGCTGCCCGGCGTCTCCCCGCAGCAGGCGCTTGGGCAGGAAATTAAAGTGCGTCTCACCGCTGGGCTCTATACCTTCAACGTCGTGGGGGTCTATGACTACCAGATCTCCGGCATGATGGCGAGCATGGCGGGGGACACCAGCCGCCAGATGTTTATTCCCGTGGGGGTGGCCAAGCAGATCGCCAAGGACGGCGGCGCGGAGGCCAAGAACGTCGACGGCTACTATGCCGTGCAGGTCAAGGCGAAAGCGGGCGTGGACGTGCAGGACTTCGCGGATCGTTCCACGGAGTATATCAACCGCTCCTTCTACCGGGACAACAAATATGTGAAAATCGAGTCCCAGAACATGGACAGCATGATCGGCCAGATGACGGCCACCCTGGGCACGATGAAGATGGCGGTTTCAGTCATCGCGGCGATCTCCCTGCTGGTGGGCGGCATCGGCGTCATGAACATCATGCTCGTGTCGGTGACCGAGCGGACCCGCGAGATCGGCACCCGCAAGGCGCTCGGCGCCAAGAACAGCGCCATCCGCGTGCAGTTCATCGTCGAATCGATGATCATCTGCCTGATCGGCGGCGTCATCGGCGTTTTGCTCGGAACCACGCTCGGACGGCTCGGTTCGGTGGTGCTCGGCGCGCCGAGCTGGCCCTCGCCGGTCGTCGTGCTGGTGGCCGTCACCTTCTCGATGGCGATCGGCGTCTTCTTCGGATATTATCCCGCGAACAAGGCGGCGAAGCTCGACCCGATCGAGGCGCTGCGCTACGAATAAAACTTACCAAAAAGGACGGGCAAAAGCCCGTCCTTTTTGGAATTGCGCCGGTCGGACAACATGGTATAATAGAGGTGTTCAGGCAACCCGATATTTTGGAAGGAGCTGTTTTTTATGCCGTTGGTCACTACCACCGAAATGTTCAAGAAAGCCTATGAGGGCGGGTACGCGGTCGGCGCGTTCAACGTCAACAACATGGAGATCGTCCAGGGGATCACCGAGGCCGCTTCCGAGCTGAAAGCGCCGGTCATCCTTCAGGTTTCCGCGGGTGCGCGCAAATACGCCAAGCACGCCTACCTGGTCAAGCTGGTCGAGGCCGCCGTGGTCGACTGCCCCGAAATCCCCATCGCGCTGCACCTCGATCACGGCGCGGATTTTGAGATCTGCAAATCCTGCATCGACGGCGGGTTTACCTCGGTCATGATCGACGGCAGCTCCCGCGCCTTCGAGGACAATATCGCCGAGACCCGCAAGGTCGTCGAATACGCCCACGCGCGCGGCGTCGTGGTCGAGGCCGAGCTGGGCAAGCTCGCCGGCATCGAGGACGCCGTCAACGTCGCGGCGGACGACGCGCAGTTCACCAACCCCGCCGAGGTCGAGGAGTTCGTCAGCAAGACGGGCGTCGACTCGCTGGCCATCGCCATCGGCACCAGCCACGGCGCCTTCAAGTTCAAGCCCGGCCAGAAGCCGCAGCTGCGCTTCGACATCCTCGAAGAGGTCAGCCGCCGCCTGCCCGGCTTCCCGATCGTCCTGCACGGCGCTTCCTCCGTTCCGCAGGACCTCGTAAAGGTCATCAACCAGTTCGGCGGCGCGATGCCCGACGCGATCGGCATCCCCGAGGAGATGCTGCGCCAGGCGGCCACGATGGCGGTCTGCAAGATCAACATCGATTCGGACGTGCGCGTGGCGATGACCGCCGCCATCCGCAAGTACATGGCGGAGAATCCCAGCCACTTCGACCCGCGCCAGTACCTGACCCCGGCGCGCACCGCGGTCAAGGAGATGGTCTCCCACAAGATCACCGAAGTGCTCGGCTGCGCCGGAAAGGCGTAAGCGGTTTTCACCCGGAAAAGCCCGGCGGACGGCGTCCGCCGGGCTTTTTTGCGTCAGGGCGCGCCCGGCGCGCATAGGATGGGGCAGGAGGTGAGCGCATGGCTTCGTACTATTACGGTCCGCGCCCGGCCCAGATCCCGATGCGGCACCACGGGCGCAACTGGCCGACCAATATCAATACCCCCGGCGTGCACGCCTTTCAGAGGGGGCCGCGGAGCATCTTTGAGGAGCAGGAGTATTTCCGCACCGATCCATACGGCCGCCCGTTGCCCCGCTGAGGGGAAAGGAAGCGGCGGGGCGAGCGCCCCGCCGCTTTGATCTATGGAAAGCCGGCGCTACCCTTCGGCCATCATCCGCTGGGCGAACCGGCGCATGTCCTCGATCGAGTGGATCTCGCCGGCATGCTCGTTGATCGCGAGCTTCACCTCCAGCGGGAGCGCGTCGAAATAGCTGGCCATCGTCACGTCCGCGCCGAACCCGAACGAAAAGAAGTTCGGATAATCCTGCATGAAAATCACCTCCGCAGATAGCTTGCGCGGAATTTGCGATTCCATGTGAGCAATTTCTGGATAGAAAAAAGGCCGGGCGCATGCCCGGCCTTTTTTGTCAGACGTTATTTTTTGGAGGCGGTTTCGCGCTCTTCGCGCCGCTTGCCCTTTTCGCGGAGGTTGTCGTTGATGTCGATCATCCGCTGTACCGCGAGATCGAAGTCCTTGATCTCCTCGTACTGCTCGACGAGCGGGCTGGTGGCGAGATCGCTGTAGGTTTTCTCCTTTTCGCGGTAGACCAGCTTGAGCAGGACCGGCGTGACGATGGTCGTCACGACCACCATGATCACGACCGGTCCGAAGAAGTCCTGCTTCATCAGCCCGGAGGAGATCCCCTTGTTCGCGACGATGAGCGCGACCTCTCCGCGGGAGATCATGCCCACGCCGATGCGCCTGCACTCCTCATTGGAATAGCGGCAGAGCTTCGCGCCGAGCCCGCAGCCGACCACCTTGGAGACGATCGACCAGAGCACGAGCAGGACGGAGAAAAGAACGATCGCCGTGCTCATCTGCGGCAGGACCACCTTGGTGCCGATGCTTGCGAAGAAGATGGGGGAGAGCAGCATGTAGGACACCGTCTCAAAGCGGGTGGCGACATAGGTGACCTTGGTGGTGTTGGAGATGATGAGCCCGGCGATGTAGGCGCCGGTGATGTCCGCCACGCCGAAAAACCGTTCGGCCGCAAAGGCGTAGAGCAGGCAGAAGGCGAAGGAGATCACCGCGTAGCGGCGCTTGTCGTCGTGCCCGGTCATCCATTTTTCAATCAGCTTGTGCAGCAGGACGCCGACGGCAAGGCTCAGCGCGAAGAACGCGACGATCTTGACGAGCACGGCCACGATGTTGATGCTCGGGTCGGAGACGCTCGTGATAAGGGTCAGCGCGATGATGCCGAGGATGTCGTCGATGAGGGCCGCGCCGAGGATCGCGTTGCCGGAACGGGTGGAGAGCTTGCCCATCTCCTTGAGCGTTTCCACGGTGATGCTCACGGAGGTCGCCGTCAGGATGACACCGATGAAGAGGTTCTGCAAAAAGTTTTCGCCGCCGCGGTTGAAGAACCAGGAGAGCAGGAATCCGCCGGCGAGCGGGACGAGCACGCCGCACAGCGCGATGACGAAGGAGGCGCGCCCCGACCGCTTGAGCTCGGCGATGTCGGTTTCAAGCCCGGCGGTGAACATCAGGACGATGACGCCGATCTCGGCGCACTGGTCCAGGAAGGCGGTCTCATGCAGGACACCGAGCATGGCGGGTCCGAGCACCAGCCCCGCGAGCAGGGCGCCGACCACCTGCGGCATGGCGATCCGCTTGGTCAGGATGCCGAGCAGCTTGGTGCTCAACAGGATGATCGCCACGCTGAATAAAAAATTGTAGGATTCCACGGGAATCCCCTCCCTTCCACAAGAGCCCTCCCGGGCGATTTTTAAAAAACATCACCCAGTATAGTCCTTGCGGAGGCAATTTGCAACATGAAATCTGGTCAAGAAATGTATAACATCGCGGATGAATTTGGCTAATTTGTCGATGAATTGCGGAAGCCCTCTTTTCATCGCGCGTCGGATATGTTATAGTGTGATAAGAAAAATTTGGAAGGGAAGAGAAGGCTGAATGAAACCCTCAAAGGTCTATTACACCAATCTGCACACCACGCTTGAGGAGAACCTGTTGCAAAAGCTCCGCAGGCTCGTCAAGGCCGCGGGGATCGATTCGATCGATTTCAAGAACAAATACACGGCGATCAAGATCCACTTCGGGGAACCGGGCAACCTCGCGTTCCTGCGCCCGAACTTCTCCAAGGTGATCGCGGACATCGTCAAGGAAAACGGCGGCAAGCCTTTTTTGACCGACTGCAACACCCTCTATGTCGGGCGGCGCAAGAACGCGCTCGACCACATTGAGGCGGCCTACGAAAATGGCTACACCCCCTTTTCGACCGGCTGCCAGATTTTGATCGGAGACGGGCTCAAGGGCACCGACGAGCAGATCGTCCCGATCGGTGGGGAATATGTGAAGGAGGCGAAGATCGGCCGCGCGGTGATGGACGCGGACATCGTCATCAGCCTCACCCACTTCAAGGCACACGAGTGCACCGGAATCGGCGGCGCGATCAAAAACCTCGGCATGGGCTGCGGTTCCCGCGCGGGCAAGATGGAAATGCACTCGGCGGGCAAGCCGTTCGTCGACCGGAGCCTCTGCGTCAGCTGCGGCATGTGCTTTAAGAACTGCGCGCACGGCGCGATCTCCTTCCCCGGGAAAAAGGCGCAGATCGACCATGACAAGTGCGTCGGCTGCGGCCGCTGCATCGGCGTCTGCCCGGTCGACGCGGTGCAGGCCGCGCAGGACGAGGCGTTCGACATCCTCAACAGGAAGATTTCCGAGTACGCATGGGCGGTCGTCAAGGACCGCCCGGGCTTCCACGTCAGCCTGGTGCTCGACGTGTCCCCCTTCTGCGACTGCCACCCTGAAAACGACGTGCCGATCGTGCCCGACGTGGGCATCTTCGCCTCCTTCGACCCGGTGGCGCTCGACACCGCCTGCGCCGACGCGGTCAACGGGCAGCCGGTCCTCCCCGACAGCCTGCTCGCCAGGCGGGACGCGGAGGAAAAGGACCACTTCCATGCGCTGCATCCCGACACCAACTGGCGGGCCGGCATCGAGCAGGCTGTCAAAATAGGGATGGGAAGCGCGGAATACGAGCTGGTCGAGATCAAATAGCAGGAAAAAGCCTCCCGCAGTATGCGGGAGGCTTTTATTGTTTCGTGGAGCCGGGGAGGACGCCGTCACTGGGCGCGGTAGCCGTGCTTGAGGAGCAGCTGGCGGATCTTCTCGTGCGGGTCGATGATCGCGCTGACCGACATGTCGTGGTTGATCGCGGCGATGAAGTAGGCGATATACTTGGAGACGTCGACCTCGTGGAACCACTCGCGCGAGAGCAGCTCGGGAGAACGGTAGGTGAGGTTGGTGCCGAACACGCCGGAGAGGAGCCCCTCCTCGTAGGCCCGGTCGAACTCGTCAAGGCCGTTGGTGAAAATCGCGTAGGTGGCGTAGGCGAAGATGCGGGAAGCGTTGCGCTTTTTCAGCTCGCGCGCGACCTCGAGCATCGACTCGCCCGACGAGATGATGTCGTCCGCGATGAAGACGTCCTTGCCCTCGAGGGAGTTGCCGAGATATTCGTGCGCCACGATGGGGTTGCGGCCGTTGACGACGCGGGCGTAGTCGCGGCGCTTGTAGAACATGCCCAGGTCGATGCCGAGCACGGAGGCGTAGTACATGTTGCGGCTCATCGCGCCCTCATCGGGGCTGACGACCATCAGGTGCTCGCGGTCGAGCCGGATGTCCGGGATGCTGCGCAGCAGGCATTTGAGGACCTGGTAGGAGGGGGAGACGTTGTCGAAGCCCATGAGGGGGACCGCGTTTTGCACGCGCGGGTCGTGCGCGTCGAAGGTGACGATGTTGGAGACGCCCATGTTCTGGAGCTCCTGGAGCGCCACGGCGCAGTCAAGCGACTCCCGGTAGTTGCGGCGGTGCTGGCGGCTGCCGTAGAGCATCGGCATGATGACCGTGATGCGGTGCGCCTTGCCGCTGGCGGCCTGGATCAGCCGCTTCAGGTCCTGGAAATGGTCGTCGGGGGACATGGAGTTCTGGTGTCCGAAGATGTTATAGCTGCAGCTGTAGTTGCCGACGTCCACGATGAAGAAGAGGTCGTCCCCGCGGATGGTCGACTTGATAAGGCCCTTGCCGTCGCCGGAGGAAAAACGGGGACATTCGCTTTCAACGATGTAGCTTTCCTTGTAAAGGGGGCTGCCCTCCGCCCATTTCACGAGGTGCGCGTCGATCTTCTCGGTCAGCTCGCGCGCGCCGGTCAGGCTGATCAGCCCAAGTTCCGCCACCCGGTCACCCGACCGGAAGATGTCTTCCGCATCAATCTGCCCTGCCATTCATAACGCTCCTTTTCGTTCCGCGGTCCCCAAAGGGCCCGCCGATCCTTATCTGCGGCCCGAATTATGCAAAATCGGGTCGAAAAAATACAATTTGATTATACATGATCGTTTCAGGATTGTATACGCTTTTCATCCCCGAATCTAAAAAATGGGTAATATCTACAAATTTCGATCTCCGCTCGGGAGAGATTTGTCCGTTGCCGTCATGCGCCGCTTTAAAGGAAGAAAAAGGCCGGGACCGCACGCGCGGTCCCGGCCGGTTTTTTCTAGTCGGCGAAATTGTCGAAATATCCCTGGATGAGGACGATGGGCGTGCCCTTGTCTCCGCTGCCGCTCGTCAGGTCGCACAGGCTTCCAATCAGGTCGGTCAGGCGTCGGGGGGTGGTGCCCTGCGTCTCCATCGTGCCCTTGAGGTCGGCCTTTTTGTTGCGGATGTACTCGGAGACGGCCTGCTTGAGCTCGCTGCCCGAGAGGTCGCGGAACTGGTTGTCCGCGAGGTATTTGAGCTTGACCTCATTGGGCAGGCCGCTGAGCCCCTCGGTGAATCCGGGACTGACGACCGGGTCCGCAAGCTCCCAAATCTTACCCACCGGGTCGCGGAAGGCGCCGTCGCCGTAGACGAGCGCCTCGATCTGCCTGCCGGTCGCCTCGCTCAGTTTGCGCTGCAGGTCGTGCGCGAAGGCGGCGCAGTCACGCGGGAAGAGCTTGACGCGGCTCTCGGTCGACTTGTTGCTGCCGAGCAGGCCGTAATCGGCGTTGAAGCCGCTTCCGTTGACGGGGGCGGAGAGGATGTCGTCGAGGCCGTAGACCGTCTCGGCGCCCGCCGCGCGCAGAAGGCGCTTGGTGCGCTCGCGGGTGTGGATGTCGCAGCAGAGGACGTGCTTTGTATGGTCGAGGACGGCGGTGGGGCGGTTTGCAAAGAGGATTTCCACGTCGGCCCCCTCCTCGCGGATGAGGGAGGCGTAGTATTCGACGTAGTCCACGCCGGTGAACAGGTGCTTATTCTCCCCGAAGAGCGCGCGGTAGCGCTTCTCGTCGAGCACGTCGGCCCACGGGTTGACCCCGGCGGCTTCGAGCTTTTCCTCCGAAACGAGGGTGTTGCCCACCTCGTCGCTCGGGTAGCTGAACATCAGCACGATCTTTTTCGCGCCGCGCGCAATGCCGCGCAGGCAGATGGCGAACCGGTTGCGGCTGAGGATGGGGAAGATCACGCCGATGGGGTGATCGCCGAATTTGGAGCGGACGTCCTCCGCGATGTCGTCGGTGGAGGCGTAGTTGCCCTGCGCCTTGGCGACGACCGCCTCGGTCACGCCCACGACGTCGCGGTCGTGGAAGGAAAAGCCCTCGCTTGCGGCGGCTTCGAGCACGGAATCGGTGACGATCTGCGCGAGGTCGTCCCCCGGCCGGATAATCGGGGCGCGCACGCCCCGGACAGTGGTACCGATCATTCTTGACATGAGTGAATCCCTCCGATGGCGGCTGATCCGCCGGTTTGCACGCCGGAACGGCGCGGCGGCCCTCCCTGCGGGAAGGCCGTACCTTAATCCCCATTATACAGGAATTCGCCGTAAGATACAATGATTCTGCAAAAAAGCGGAAAAAAATTTGCGTTTCCCGCCAAAAAAACAAAAAGGACGGAATCAACCGTCCTTTTCAGCGGCCCGTCAGGGCTCCACCTGCACCACGCTGAATTCTTCGCCGCAAAAATCCGACTTTCTGAAGTAACGCCTGGCCATATTGGTGGTGGAGAAGGGCTTGGCAAGCGCGATATCGTTCAGAAGAATCCGCGTGTTGAAGAGATAGCGGCTGTCGCCCTGCCGTTGGATCCGGATGACGTAATGCATCGCCTGACACTTCCTTTCCTCCATTTTGTGCGTAGAGCAGGAGTGTCAGTATAGCACGCTTTGGATTCCAGAACAAGTAATATCAGGGAAATTTCAGCGTATTATGTAAAATTCGGAAGGCCGATTGTCGCAAAAAAGACAAAAACGCCCGCCGGTTCAACCGGCGAGCGTTTTGGATAGGGCGCGGATGCGTTCCCGGCAATCGGCGCCGAGCCGGTTGAACCAATTGGCAAGCGCCTCCTGCCATTCGATTTCGTCGAGCGGGCGCAGCGCCCCCTCCTCCCACACCGCCCGGATCCGGCCGAGCAGCAGGGCGGCGGTCGCCTCGTCAAAGGAGGAAAAGATTTCCGCGTATTCGTCGTCGTAGACGCACCCCGCGCCGAGCAGGTCGCAGAGGTCGTCGAGGCTGCGCAGCTCCTCCCGGATGATCCGCGCCTTGCGCGCGGCGTCGTCGCAGAGGAGCACCTCGTCGGCGACGGCGCTGAACGCGTCGTTGCCGAGGCGTTCCCCGTCGATGAAGAGGAGCGTCGCGTCCTCCTCCGCGACGACAGCGAAGGGAGTGAGCGCGCCGCCCGCGCGGTTGACTTCCCCGGCGAAGCGCGCGGCCCCCTCTCGGATATAATCGTTGAGGCGGGCGTTTTCAAAGGCGCAGGAATCGATCAGGCCTTCCGCGGCCCGCAGCAGCAGCGCCGCGCGCTGTTCGGGGGCGAGGGGGCGCAGCCGCTCCTCCAGCCCGGCGCGTTCCCCGGCGCCGAGCGCCGCGTCCTCCCGGCCGAGCAGGCGGGCGAGCAGCAGGTTTTGGAGCGCGATCGTAAAGAGGTTCACATAGGCCTCGGCGGGGGAGGTGCGGTTTTGGCGCGCCCAGCCGCGCAGCAGGCCGTCCAGCACCGGTGCGAATCGGCCGCAGAAGCGGTTCTCCAGCGCGAGCGACTCGAGCCGCTCGCGCACGCCGAAGATCCCGCTCGCGGAGACCTCCCGCGCGAGCGGATACTCAGTGAGCACGACGAAGTCTCCCGGGTGCCTGCGGACCTTCCAGTCCCGCAGGTACTGGGGGAAGGTGACGTCGAGCAAAATCCGGTAGCCCTCGTTGACGGTGGGGGTTCGGGTCGCGCGCACCCGGGAGAGCAGGCCTTCGCAGGCGCGCTCCTCCCGGTCCAGAAGCCCGGTCCCCATCCGGTAGAGCGCGTCCATCGAGTGTTCCCGGAGCAGCGCGAGGCTCTCCTGCGGGGTCGGAGCGTGTTTGAGCGCCACGTCGATGCAGTAGCCGATATCGTCCATCAGCTGGTCGGCAGTCTCCGCGGGAACGGAGCTGCTCTCGCCGCGCGTGATCTCCTCGATCTGCGACCGGAGGAGCCCCAGCAGCCCCTCCTGCATCGCGGCGAGCGCGCGTTCGTCCAGCAGGCCCGCGTCCGCCGCCCGCCGCATGAGCGAGGCGGTGTAGACGCCGTAATCGATCCCGTCGAGCGGGGTTCCGCTTAAAAGCGAACGGTTCTCCACTGTTCGTCCTCCTCCACCGCGTAATCGCCGGCCTCCCCGGCGGGCTTGTCCGATTCAAGGGGCGCCTCGACGCTGCCGTAGGCGCGCACGTTGCGCGCCATCGTTTCCATGTCGCGTCCCGCGAGCAGTTCGAGCGAACCCTCGCAGTCGCCGTCAAAGCACTGCTTCATCACGGCGATCAGCTCGTCGTCGGGCAGGGAATCGAGCGTGTCGTTTTTGAGGTAGTAGAAGAGCTCGGTCAGCGCGCAGAGGGTGTCGGCATAGTTCTGCCCGTCGACGTAGGCGGAATCGCAGAACGCCTCGGCGAGCTTTTCGAGCACGCCGGGGCCCACCTCGATGCGGCGGCTGTTTTTAAGCGCGTCGGTCCGTACCTTCAGCAGCGCGACGGCGTCTTCGTGGGTCAGCGACAGGCCGTAGGGGCGGGTGAGGTCGTTGAGTCGAAGCAGTTCGTCAGCGTCGCGGCGGATCAGCGCGTCGTCCTGCCGGCTGAGTAGGGAGAGTAGTCCGCTCATGCCATTCAGCTCCTTTTACAGATTGGTACTTGACAAAACCCGGGGAATGTGCTATAGTGTAGAAGGAAAAATTTATGGTTTTTCGGAAAAATCCAACAAAGATTATCATAACACAAGCCGGGTGGGATGTCAAGCAGCCGCCCGGCTATTTTTATCGCCTTTTGGGCGGACATCTGCCGGACGGAAGGGCCGCAAACTGAAGAAGCGCCGCATCCACCGGATGCGGCGCTTCTTGTGAGAGGGGGAGATTATTCGAGGTTGAGCCTGTGGGAGAGGATGTAGTTGGTCAGGATAAAGTAGACGACCGAGAAGATGACCGTGATGATGAGGGTCGGGATCACGATCATATGCATCGCGCCGACGAATTCCCGCGCGAAATCGTAGGCCCCGTAGCCGAACTGGTAGGACCCGTAGCTGCCGTAGGGAATCGTGTGGTCGTAGATGCGCCCGACCAGGGAAAAATAGAGGTTGGTGATGATCTGCTCGACAATGCTCAGCCCGATATAGGCACCGAAGGCGGTGAGCACCCGGTGCTTGCCGACGAGATGGCCGATCGAGATGGCGGCGTAGATCATGAGCACGCTGCCGATCGTGCCGATGAGCATCAGGAAGACGAACTCGAAGAAGAGGGTGACCTCGCTGATGCCGACATAGTGCGCCAGGAAATCGGACAACTGGCGGAGGAACTCGGGGATCTCCCGAAGCAGATCCAGGCTGAACGCCATGATGAAGACCGACAGGACGGTGACGAAGGTGCAGATGGCCAGCCACATGATCGAGACGATCAGCTTGCTGGCGATCAACTGCCAGGTCCGGACGGGCAGGGTGAACATGAGGTAGCCCTCGTCGCGCAGGAGGTTCTTATAGAACCGCTGGATCATGACGACATAGACGAGCACGAAGAGCGCGATGATAAGGATGACGTAGAGCATCATGGTCAGCACGGTCGCGAAGTCAGGAATGTCGTTGAAGTTAAAAAAGATGTTGTTGAGGATCGCGAGGAGCAGGATCGCGCCGAACACCGGCAGGAAGAGCCGCGCGGTGGCGCGGATTTCGTATTTAAGCAGTTTTTTCAGCATCTGAATACCTCCCGGAAGAGCGCGTCGACCGACATGCCCTTTTCCTCGCGGATCTGATCGACCGAGGAAACCATGATGATCTCGCCGCGGCTGATGAAAATGACGTCCTCCAGCACCTGCTCGATATCGGTGATGAGGTGGGTGGAGATGATGATCGTCGCGTTTTCATTGTAGTTGCCCAGGATGGTGTTCAGGATGTAGTCGCGCGCCGCGGGGTCGACGCCGCCGATCGGCTCGTCGAGCAGGTAGAGCTGGGCCTCCCGGCTCATGACGAGGATCAGCTGGACCTTCTCCTTGGTGCCCTTGGACATCGTCTTGAGCCGGTCGTTGGGGTTGATGTTCAGGCGGCTGAGCATGTCATATGCCTTGGCCTCGTTGAAATTTGTGTAGAAATCCCGGAAGAAGGCGATCAGGTCGCGGACCTTCATCCAGTCGTTGAGGTAGGTGCGTTCCGGCAGGTAGGAGACGACCTCCTTGGTGTCCGGCCCGACCGGGAAACCCGCGATCGAGAGATCTCCGAGGGAAGGGGTCAGCAGGCCGTTCGCGAGCTTCATAAAGGTGCTTTTGCCGCTGCCGTTGGGCCCGAGCAGGCCGACGATCCGGCCGCGCCCGACGTTCAGGTTGATTTGATTGAGCGCACAGACTCCGCTTCCGTAGAACTTGGTGAGCCCATGGCATTCCAGTATGGTGTCCACTTATCTTACCTCCTCGGCCGCAGCGGATTCCACAAGCGCCACCGTCTGGGGCGTGGTGAATCCGAGCGCGCGCATTTTTTGGAAAAAGGCATCGATCTGTTCCTGTGCGAGGGCTTTTTTTGCAGCCTCGATCAGCCCCGTATCCTCCGTGATGAACCGGCCGCTCGTACGCTGGGTATAGAGCAGCCCGTCCCGTTCCAGCTCGGAGAGCGCCCGCTGCATCGTGTTGGGGTTTACGGCCGCTTCGGCGGCCATGTCCCGAACGGAGGGCAGGCGTTCTCCCGGGCGGTAGAATCCGGAGATAATGCGCAGCTTGATCTGTTCGATCAGCTGCGCATAGATCGGGCGGTCATTTTTCAGCTCCCACGTCATTGTGTTCAGCTCCTGTCCCGATAGAATTGTATTAATAACCTAACACAATAATACGATACCATTTCCAATTTGTCAACCCCTAATTTGGAAAAAGAAGAACCCCGCCCCGCTTTCGCGGGGCGGGGTTCGGGGGAATCGCTCACCAGCGGCGCGCCCCCTCGATATGGACGCCGCGCGCCTGCGCGTAGACATAGCTTGAGAGGGGGCGGCGGTAGGCGTCGAAGGTGTGGGTGGACACGAGGATTTCGTCCCCTGTGACTTCCGTCACAAAGAGGGAGTGGTACCATTTGTCCGAAGCGTCGCCGAGTTGGATGAGATCTCCCCGCTCCAGCTCTTCGAGCGCCGCCGCCCGACCGTAGGGCCCGACCGAGCGGTTGCCCGTCAGGAAGCGGTAGAGATAGGGCACGCCGCTCCAGGCGGCGGCGCGGTCGGAGGCGGAATTGTAGTACCAGCCGGTATCGCGGGTGTAATTCATGACGCCTGTGCCCGCGTAGAGGCACTGGGAGACGAAGCTGGTACAGTCGCCGCCCATGCCGTCGAAGCTGATGTAGCGCGGATTGCGGGAAAACGCCCATTTTTCGGCATAGGCGGCGGCCTTGGACCGGTCGTAGGGGATCTGGGTGGGCATAGGGATCGCTCCTTTCCATGGTACAGTATATGCAGTTGACTTTTTGCCGGGATTCCTTTAAAATTTAAACGACGAAACGCATCCAGTTGGCAGGACCATGCCATCCGAAAGCAAGCTGCCGCCGGATGGTTTTTTTAATGTTCCGGGCCGATCGAAAAAGGAGGGACGCGCCGTGGGCTTCGACCGATATGTGCTGAGCGGCGGGAAACGCCTGCGGTGCGGCTTTACGACCGGTTCCTGCGCGGCGGGGGGGGGGGGGGGGGGGGGG
>NZ_JANFZX010000079.1:0-9271 GCF_024461615.1 Anaerotruncus sp. DFI.9.16 | reverse complement strand
GCCGTCGGTCGACTACCGACAAACTGCGCCGCTCGATGAGCGGCAAATCTAAAACTCCTCAGCGGCCCCACAGAAGCGGGCGAGCGCCCGGCGCACGTCGGAGGGACGGTGGCCCAGCCGCAAAAGGGCGTTGTAGGCGCGGCGCTTGACCGCCTCGTCTTCCGGTGCGGCGGAATATTTCTTTTCAAGCACCTCTAATATCTGCTCCTGCGGATCGGCGTCGAGCAGCGACACCGCCCACTCGATCTGCTCGGCGGAAAGGCCCTTCTGCCGCAGCTCCTGGCGGATGCGCAGCAGGCCGTAGTGTTTGCGTTCGCTGAGTTCCCGCGCGTACCGTTCGGCATAGCCGTCGTCGTCCACAAGGCCCAGCTCCTCCATCCGTTCGACCGCCTGTCCCGCGGCCTCGGGGTCCACATGGCGGGCGAGGCGGTCCCGAAGCTGGCTGGAGGTGTATTCCCGGCCGGACAGCATCGAAAAGGCGCGTTCCTTGGCTTTTTTGAGCTCCGCCTCGGCGGCGAGCCCGGCAAGGCGCTCCCCGTCAATCTCCGAACCGACCGAAAGCCCCGACGCCGCAAAGACGTCGGGGTGCATACTGAGCAGGAACTCATCGTCCCCATAGAGGGCGACGCGTCCCCGTTTTGTCATTCTGACGGCGGTCAGCTTCATTCGTCATCCGTCTCCACGTCGATGTTGACGCGAGCGGCCGGCGCGGCGGGCGCTTCCACAGGGGCGGCCCCGACCTTCACCGGCTTTTTGCCGCCGGCCGCGCGCGGGGATTTCAACAGCTTATCCGCGTTCTCGCGCACCTTTGCCTCGATCTCCGCCATGAGCTCTGGATTGGCCTTGAGATATTCCTTCGCGTTGTCGCGGCCCTGTCCGAGGCGGATGTCGCCGTAGTTGAACCACGAGCCGCCGCGGACCACGATGTCCAGCTTGTTCGCCAGGTCGAGCACCTCGCCCTCCTGGGAAATGCCGGTGCCGTACATGATATCGAACTCCGCCTCGCGGAAGGGAGGCGCGACCTTATTCTTGACCACCTTGACGCGGGTGCGGTTGCCGATGACCTCGGTGCCGCTTTTGAGCGCCTCGATGCGGCGCACGTCGAGGCGCACCGACGCGTAGAATTTGAGCGCGCGGCCGCCCGGCGTCGTCTCGGGGTTGCCGTACATGACGCCGATCTTCTCGCGCAGCTGGTTGATGAAGATGACCACGCAGTTGGACTTGCCGATCGCGCCGGTCAGCTTGCGCAGCGCCTGGCTCATGAGGCGGGCCTGCAGGCCGACGTGGCTGTCGCCCATCTCCCCTTCGATCTCCGCCTTGGTGACCATCGCGGCCACCGAGTCGACGACGACCACGTCGATCGCGCCCGAACGCACGAGCGCCTCCGCGATCTCGAGCGCCTGCTCGCCAGTATCCGGCTGGGAGACGAGCAGCGAATCGATGTCCACCCCGAGCGCCTGCGCGTAAACGGGGTCGAGCGCGTGCTCGACGTCGATGAAGACCGCTTCGCCGCCCATCTTCTGCGCCTGCGCGACGACGTGCAGCGCGACGGTCGTCTTGCCGGAGCTCTCCGGTCCGTAAATTTCAATGATGCGCCCGCGGGGAACGCCGCCGATGCCGAGCGCGATGTCCAGCGAGAGCGACCCGGTCGGGATCGCCTCCACGTTGAGGGTGCTGTCCTGCCCGAGCTTCATGACCGCGCCGCGGCCAAACTGCTTTTCAATCTGCCCAAGCGCGGTCTCCAGCGCCTTCTGCCGGTCCTCCGCAGAGATGTTCTGCCTGCGCTCGCTCACAGGCCCCATTTTTTTATCCGCCATAGCCCTGCCTCCGCCATCAAAAATCGTCGCGCGGCGGACGGCCGCGCGGATATTCACTATTCGCATTATACACGACTGCAGGCCAAAAAGCAAGTACAATCAGAACATTTGTTCTTATTTTCCTGTGGACTTTTTCGCTCGTTCCGGGTATGATGGAGATACTGCTTTTGAGAGGGGGACGGGCGATGGAACGGGTATTTTCACTTTGCAGCGCGCGGGCGATCGCACGCGCGCAAAACCACCTCTACCTCGCGCCCCATCCCCTGCTCCGCCCCTGGGTGGCGCACTACACCTTCACCTTCCCGTCCGGCCCGCCGGAGGACGGGACCCTCGCCCTCATCCCCGACGCGAGCGGCTGCATCCTCCTTTCGCTCGACGGAGAGGCCCGCGCCCTTGCGTGGGGCGCGACCACCGGAGTCGCCGTCGTGCGGCGGGATTTCAACGAGTCGCCCGTGCGCTTTTTCATCGAGTTCCTGCCCGGCGCGCTGGGCGCCCTGACCGGCATCCCGCAGGAGGAGCTGCGCGACCGCCGGTTCACGCTGGGCGAGGCGGACGCGGCACTGGCCGCCGCCCTCGAAGCCGCCGCTGGCCGCGCGGCGGACGCGGACGCTCTCGCGGAGGAAACCGACCGTCTGCTGCTCGCCCGGTTTTCCGGACGTGCCCTGCCCGGCGCGGTGCGGGGCGCGATGCAGCGCCTGCGGGAGTCGTCGGGGATGCTGCCCGTCGGAGAGCTGGCCGCCGAGAGCGGCTACAGTCAGCGCCACCTCAACCGCCTCTTCGGGGAGACGGTCGGCATGAATGTCAAGACCTTTGCGCGGCTGGTGCGGGTCAACGGCGCCATCCGGCTGCTGCGGCAGGGCTCCGGTTCTCTCGCCGCGCTGGCGCAGGAGGCCGGCTTTTACGACCAGTCCCATTTTATCCACGATTTTTCGCATATCTGCGGGGTCGCCCCGGGCGCCTACCTGCAGAACCTGTCCGCTTTTTACAATGAAATTTTTAAATTTTGAAGTATGCTTTTAGCAAACCCCGCCGGCGTGCCGCGGCGCCCCTCCCGGGGCGCACGGGCCCGCCGGACCCGCGCCGTGACCGCCCGCCGCAGGGCGGGCGGGGCCGCTTTGCGGTCCAACAAAACGGCTCTGCCGTTTTGGTCACGGCGCGGCCGGGCGGTACCATACGAGGGAGGCTGAAACCATGATTGAATCGAGATGCGGGCTGCTGTGCAGCGCCTGCAATTACCGGGAGCCGATGGGCTGCAAGGGCTGCACGGCGATCGAAAAGCCCTTCTGGGGCGACGCGTGCCCGGTGAAATCCTGCTGTGAGGCAAAGGAGCTGGAGCATTGCGGGACCTGCGGGGAATTCCCCTGCGCGCTGCTCACCGGCTTTGCCTACGACCCCGACCAGGGGGACGACGGAAAACGGATCGAACAGTGCCGCTGCTGGCGCGACGCTGAAAAGGAGGCGGTATCATGAAATTTTGCGGACCGATGCTCTGTGTCCGGGACATGGAGGCATCCAAACGGTTTTACACCGGCCTGCTCGGGCAGAAGCTCGTGCTCGACTATGGGGAGAACGTGACCTTCGACGGTGGGTTCTCCATCCAGGTGAAGTATCAGGAGATCTGCGGGCTGGACCCCGAGCGGTTCCCGACCCGCTACGGCGGCAACGACGCGGAGCTTTATTTTGAGGAGCCGGAATTCGACCGGTTCCTCGAAAAGCTCGCGGCATGGCCCGGCATCGAATACATCCTGCCCTGCCACGAGCACAACTGGGGGCAGCGGTGCGTATGCTTTTACGACCCCGACCGGCACATCATCGAGGTCGGCGAGCCGATGGACCACGTCGCCGCGCGCTTTTTGAAGCAGGGGATGCGCCCCGAGCAGGTGGCGGAACGCACCATGTTCCCGCTCGAGATCGTCCTGAAAATCCAGAAGGCGATCGGGGAATAACGGCGAAAAAAGAGGCCCGGACGATTCGTCCGGGCCTCTTTTGCATCTGAAATCACCGGCTGGTGGCGTTGCGGAACGCCTGCCGGGTCGCCTTGATCTCGGTGAGGGATTTGACGAGGACCTCCTCGGTCTTGAGCAGGCAGTTGTCGGAAAACTCCTGCGCCGCCTGACGGATCTCGCGGGATTTGAGCTGCGCCTGGGAGAGGATTTCCGACGCCTTGGCCTGCGCCGCCTTGGAGACCTCCTCCTGCGCGATGAGGGTGCGGGCGCGGTCCTCCGCCTTGCGTACGATCTGCTCCGCCTCTTTCTTGGCATTTTCGATGATGTCGGTGCGGTCGGAGACGATCGCCTTGGCCTGCTTGATCTCCGCCGGGATATTCAGGCGGATATCGTCGATCAGGTCGCGCACCTTGTCGGCGTCCACCACACACCGGCCGCCCGAAAGCGGCAGGCTCCAGGAACGGTCGAGCAGTTCGTCGATCACGTCCAGAATTTCATCGATATTCATTCGGAATCCACTCCTTTATCGGTTATTCGTCAGCTGTTTCGGTTTCGGGAAATTTGATTTTGAGCCGCTCGACCACCGTGTCCAGGATGATGGAGGGGACAAAGCTGCTCACGTCGCCGCCGAAGCGGGCGATCTGCCGCACCATGCTCGAGCTCAGGTACATGTTGTCGCTGCTCGGCGTGAGGAACACCGTCTCCGCCTGGGGCATCAGCTTGCGGTTGGTCAGCGCCATCTGGAACTCATAATCAAAGTCGGATACCGCCCGCAGGCCCTTGACGATGGCGACCGCGGACTTCCTACGAACATAGTCTATCAGTAAACCGCTGAACTTGTCAACTTCCACGTTGGGCATGTCCACGCAGACCGCGTGGATAAGACGCACCCGCTCGTCGAGGGAAAAGATCGGGTTCTTGTCGGGGTTGGCGCTCACCACCACGATCACCCGGTCGAAGAGGCTCGCCGCCCGCCGGATGATCTCCTCATGTCCCTTGGTGATCGGGTCAAAGCTCCCGGGGCAGATCGCCAGTCTTTCCATTCGTCATTCCTCTTCCTGTCGTTTTCTGTAGGTCGTGATCTTCGCCTTGCCGTATCGGTAGGTCCGGTGCAGCAGGAACTCTCCCGCCGCCTCCGGCAGCTCCTCGTTCTTTTCCGTCTCGCAGACGATGACGCCCGTGTCCTTCATGAGTCCCGCGAGCTTCGGCAGCACCGCGGGGATGAGGTTTTCACCGTAGGGCGGGTCGAGCAGGGCGATATCGAACCGTTCCCTGGCGCCGAGCAGGAAGCTCTGCGCCTCCATCGCGGCCACCCGCGCGCGGTCGGCAAGCTTGGCCGCCGCAAGGTTGCGGCGGATGACCTCCTGCGCCGCGCGCTCCCGGTCGACAAAGACGCACTGCTTCGCCCCGCGCGACAGCGCCTCGATACCGAGCTGCCCGCTCCCCGCGAAGAGGTCGAGCACGACCGCCTCCGCAAGCTCGAAATGCAGGATGCTGAACATGGCCTCCTTGGCCATATCGGACGTCGGCCGCGTCGCAAGCCCCTCCGGGGCTTCCAGCCGCGTGCCGCGCGCCGTTCCGGTAATTACTCTCATATCGATTCCCTTCTTTGGGTCTTTGAAAAGTCCCCAACCCGAAAACTTTTATCAGGCCACCCGGGGGACTTTTGAAAAAGTCCCCCGTGACCCCGAAAACTTTTATCAGGCCGCCCGGCGGGCTTTTGAAAAAGCCCCCGGGACCCGAAAACTTTTATCAGGCCAGCCTCCGCCGCTCCCAACAGCCTCTACCCGTGAGGGAAAGCAGTGTTCGCCGTACGGGCGGCGTATCATCCCCACGCGGGGCAACGGCCCTGAACCAAACGCTTTGAAGGTTTCCAAAGGGGCCTTCCTCCGCCGCGCGGCCCGCGCTTCAGGCACGGGCGGCGGATCATCCCGGCGCAGGGTGTGAACCCTGAACCAAATGCTTTGAGGGTTTCCAAAGGGAACTTTCTCGAAAGTTCCCTTTGGTCATGATACGGGGTTTTGCGCGGTTTGTCAATCTTCGGCGTGCAGGAAATCGTAGAGCTTCCGCGCGGCGGGTTTGGAGACCCCCTTGACCTCCGCAAGCTGGTCCGGGGTCGCGGCGCGGATGGCCTTGATCGTCTTGAAGTGCCGGAAGATCTCCGCCGCGCGTTTTTCGCCGATCCCCTCGCACTGGGTAAGGGTGGATTCAAACGCCGACTTCTGGTGGCGCGCACGGGAAAAGGTGATGGAAAAACGGTGCACCTCGTCCTGGATCGTCGACACGAGGGTGAAAGCGCTGCGGTGGGAATTGATCGCGATCTCGCCGCCCGACTCGGCGATCGCGCGGGTGCGGTGCCGGTCGTCCTTGACCATACCGAAGACGGGCGCCGAAACCCCCATCGAGGCGAGCAGCGGCACGATCGTGGAGACGTGCCCCTTTCCGCCGTCGAGCAGGATGAGGTCGGGCATCCGGTCGAACGCCTCGTCCTTCTGTGTTTCGTCGAAGTAGCGGCCGAACCGCCGGGAAAGCACCTCCGACATGCTCGCGTAGTCGTCGGTGCCCTGCACCGTCTTGATCGTAAACTTGCGGTAGCAGGCGCGTTTGGGCCGCCCGTTCTCAAAGACGACCATGCCGCCCACCACCGTGTCCGAGCCGATGTTGGAGATGTCGTAGGCCTCGATGTAGGCGGGCGGCTTTGAAAGCCCCAGCAGCCGCGCCAGCTCGTCGAGCGCCGCGACCTCCCGGCCGGTGCGCTCCGCCTTCTGCGACAGCCGTTCGGCGGCGTTCGCCCGCGCCATTTCCACGAGCTTCTGCTGCTCGCCCCGCTGGGGCACCCGGATCTCCACCCGGTGGCCCGCCTGCTCGGAGAGCAGCTGCGCGGCGATGTCGATGTCCTCGATCTCCCCGTCAAGCTGGACCCGCTTGGGGATGTCCTCGCGGGTGGTGTAGTAGCGCAGCAGGAATTCCAGCCGCGCGCCGTCGAGGTCGTCCACCGCGCCGAGCAGGAAATCCTGCTTGTCCACCAGCCGCTCCCCGCGGAATTTGAGCACCACGGCGCAGGTGTCCTGCTCGCTGCGCGCGAGCGCGATGATGTCCTGGTTGGCAACCTTGGAGAAGACCACCTTCTGCGACTCGCTGATCCGGCTGATCGCCTTGATGCGGTCGCGCAGCTGCGCGGCCTTCTCGAACTGCATCTTTTCGGCGCACTCGTTCATCCGCCGGGTCAGCAGCTCCACCGACTGGGCGCCGCCGCCCCGGATGTATTCGAGCGCCTGCTCGAGGACCTCCGCGTACTCCTCCTGCGAAATCCGCCCCCGGCAGACTCCCATGCACTGCTTGATATGGAAGTTGAGGCAGGGGCGCCCCTTGCCGAACTCCTGCGGGAACCTGCGGGTGCAGGTGGGCAGCAGGAAGGCGCGGTTCACCTCGTCGACCGTCTCGTTGACGACGAAGGAGGAGATGTACGGCCCGATATAGGTCGCGCCGTCGTCCTCCCGCTGGAAGACGTGCCGGATGCGCGGGTAGGGCTCCTTCGAGACCTTGATGTAGCTGTAGCCCTTGTCGTCCTTGAGCAGGATGTTATATTTGGGGGAATGCAGCTTGATCATGCTGCACTCGAGCACGAGCGCCTCGAATTCGCTGTCGGTGACGATATAGTCGAAGTCGTGGACGTGGCTCACCATCTGGTAGACCTTGGGCAGATGCTTTTCCACCGCGCGGAAATAGCTGCTCACGCGGTTTTTGAGCGCCTTGGCCTTGCCGATATAGATGATGTCGCCCGCGCGGTTCTTCATGATGTACACGCCCGGCCGCAGCGGCAGCTTGTGCGCCTTTTCGGCGAGGTATGGCAGACGCGGGTTATCCAAGGGAGCCCTCCTTCCCGCAATAGGAATTGTTTGCCGATAAAATGAAAAAATGCACCGTCAGGCTTCTGAGCGGTGCATTTTCAGCAGGTGGGTGCGATTACTCGGTGAAGCCGGACTCGACCAGCTTGACAAGCCCCTCAACGGCGGCCTGCTCGTCGGAACCGTCCGCGATGATGCGGATGGTGGTGCCGCCGACGATGCCGAGGGAAAGAACGCCGAGCAGGCTCTTGGCGTTGACGCGGCGCTCCTCCTTCTCAACCCAGATGGAGGATTTATACTCGTTGGCCTTCTGAATAAAGAATGTTGCGGGGCGGGCGTGCAAACCGACCTGATTCTGAACGGCGACTTCTTTCACAAACATTTCAATACTCTCCTATTTCTCAAGTATGTGGCGTTGAATAAGTTGTTACTATTATAAGCGCATTGCGCCAAAGCGTCAACGCTTTTTGTCCCACTTTTGCCAATCGCAGGGATTTTCTGTTTCTTTCCCAGTTCGGCCGCTTTACCGCTCCCACGGAATTGTGCAACTTTGCCATAAAGTTTTCAACAATTATAGCAAGATACCCGGAAAGGCCGGCCGGATTTCAAAACATCTGCCGAACCTGGTCGAAAAAGCGCGCAACATGCGGCTGGGCCAGCGTGTAGACCACCGGCACGAGCAGGGCGGGCAGCAGGTTGGCGGTGCGGATGTTTGTGAACTCCAGAAAATTGATGCCGATGCACATGACGATTGTATAACCCACCATGCAGATGGCGTTGAGCATCGGGCCGGAGACGATCGGCGCGAGCACCCCGGCAAGCAGCGTGATCGCGCCCTGGTAGGCAAGCACCGGGATGAACGCGAACACCACGCCGAAGCCCAGTGTGGAGCCGAGGATGATCGAACAGATGAAGTCGAGCGCGGATTTGATGAACAGGACGCTCGGGTCGCCGGTGAGGCCGTCGTTGAGCGCGCCGATGATCGCCATCGCGCCGATACAGAAGATGAGCGACGCGTTGATGAATCCCTTTGCGAAGCCCTCTCTGCCGAACTTTGCCTCGATCGCCTTCCCGCCGCGCACGAGCGCCGCGTCGATGTCGCACAGTTCCCCGAGCACCCCGCCGATCACCATGCTGGCGATCAGCAGGAGCGACCCGTCGGCGGACAGCTTGCCGTCGGCGCCCACCGTGACCATCGAGGTGATGACCCCTTCGATCCCCACGAGAAAGACCGCCAGCCCCAGCAGCTTCATCGCCGTCTCCTCCACCTTTTTGGGGAGGCCGCGGCGGATCAGCAGGCCGATCATGCCGCCCACGATCACTGAAATTGCGTTGACTATCGTTCCCATCTATTCTGCCTCGTTTCTGTCATTGTATGTGCCTTGTTTGCGCGGGGTTCCCCGCGAATTCGGTTTTGACGCTCAGAATGCGGCTCGATTCGTCGGTTTCCACCGGCGGCCGCTTTGGATTTGCCGCTCACCGAGCGGCGGAGCTTGCCGGTGGTCGACCGGCGGCGATCCCTCAGGCTTTTCCGCCCAGTGGGCGGGGGGCTTTTGTTCGCGCTCCTTCGGGGCGCTTTATAGGTGCCGCCTTCGGCGGCGGAGATTGCCGGGTCCCGCCCCGGCAGGCGGCCCCATTTCTTGTACGGACAAGAAATGGG
>NZ_JANFZX010000078.1:0-9454 GCF_024461615.1 Anaerotruncus sp. DFI.9.16 | reverse complement strand
GCAGCCCGGGCAGGCCGCCCAAGCCCCCTGCGGCTTCTTTCCCCCATTTCTTGTCTGTACAAGAAATGGGGCCGCCCGCCGGGGCGGGACCCGGCAAACTACACCGCTCACTGAGCGGTATGCCTAAGGACCGCCGTCGGCCGACCACCGACAAACTCCTCCGCTCCCCGAGCGGCAAAATTAATCGATCACTTTGGCATAGAGGAGGCGGTCGTCGGGACCGACCTCCTCGGTGGAATTCGGGTGCGCGAGGGTGAGGTTGCCGTCGGCGTGCAGCAGGCCGAAAAGCCCCTGCTTGGCGTTGTTGCGCAGGACAAGCTCGCCGAGGGTGAGCCCGATCTCCTTGGCGTCGGGTTCGTCCGCATCGAAGGAGACGGTCGCGGAGTCGAGATAGACGTTCTTGACCTGATCGCGGCCGGTGAGCATCGAATAGATCGCGTCGACCGAGATGTTGGTGGGGCAGACGGTGTGCAGCCCGAAGTGGGAGAAGACGTTGCCGCGCCGGGGGTCGTAGACGCGCGCGAGCACGCGGGGAACTTTAAAAATTTCGCTCGCGAGCTGGCAGACCATGACGTTCATATTGTCGTCGTCGGTGACGGCGGCAAGCGCGTCGCAGTTTTCGATGCCGCCGCGCCGCAGGACGTCCTGGTCGATGGGCACGCCGGTGACGTTGTAACCGGAAAAGTCGTCCGCGAGGGAGGAAAAATGCGCGGGATTCTGGTCAATGACCGCGACGTCGTGGCCCATGCGGGAAAGCACGTTGGAGAGCTGCGACCCGACCTTGCCGCATCCGACGATCAGAATATTCATAAAGGAACGCTCCTTTGCCGCTCAGAGTGATGGTAAGGCCAGTATACACCTTTTCGCACCGGAAGGAAAGGGAAAGCGGCCGAATGCCCCGAAAATCCGGGAAAAACGGGCGGGAACGGTTGACGAATCGGGAAAGCATGCTATACTGAACAGGTGACAAACAACAGACAACATTTTTGTAAGATTTGTTAGGTGGTTTCAGATGATTACAGTCAGCAATGTCAGCCTGATGTTCGGCGGGACCAAGCTCTTTGCGAACGCGGACCTCAAGTTTCTGCCGGGCAACTGCTACGGCATCATCGGCGCGAACGGCGCCGGCAAATCCACCTTCCTGCGCATCCTTTCGGGGGAGCTCGAGCCGACCACCGGCGAGATCGCCATCCAGAAGGGCTGCCGCATGTCGGTGCTCAAGCAGGATCAATTCCAGTATGACCAGTATCCGGTCATCGATACCGTGATCATGGGCAACGCCCACCTCTATGAGGTCATGAAGGAGAAGGACGCCCTCTATGAGAAGCCCGACTTCTCGGAGGAGGACGGCGCGCGCGCCGCCGAGCTCGAGGGGGAGTTCGCCGAGATGAACGGCTGGGACGCCGAGACCGATTCCGGCCGCATCCTGTCGGGCCTGGGCATTTCGCCCGACATGTACGGCCTGCCCATGGGGGAATTAAAGGGCGGTGATAAGGTCAAGGTTCTGCTCGCGCAGGCGCTCTTTGGCCAGCCGGACATCCTCCTGCTCGACGAGCCCACCAACAACCTCGACATCAAATCGATCGACTGGCTGGAGGATTTCCTGCTCGATTTCCCCGGCACGCTGATCGTCGTGTCGCATGACCGGCACTTCCTCAATACCGTCTGCACCCACATCGTCGACATCGATTTCAACAAGGTGCGGATGTATGTGGGCAACTATGATTTCTGGTATGAGTCGAGCAAGCTGATGCAGCAGATCATGAAGGATCAGAACAAGCGCCGCGAGGACCAGATCAAGGATTTGCAGAGCTTCATTCAGCGGTTCTCGGCCAACAAATCCAAATCCAAGCAGGCCACCTCCCGCCGCAAGCTGCTCGACAAGCTGACCGTCGACGAGATGCCCGCCTCCTCCCGCCGTTACCCGTGGGTCAACTTCAAGCCCGACCGTGAGGCGGGCAAGGATATCCTCGAGGTGAGGGACCTCTCCAAGACGATCGACGGGGTCAAGGTGCTCGACCGGGTGAGCTTCGTCGTCAACAAAGGGGACAAGATCGCCTTTGTCGGGGAAAATGAGCAGGGCCAGACCGCCCTGCTGCGCATCCTGATGGAGGAGCTCGAGCCGGACGAGGGCAGCTTCAAATGGGGCCAGACCACCTCGCAGGCCTATTTCCCCAAGGACAACTCCGCCTTTTTCGACGGATGCGACCTCAATATGCTCCAGTGGTTCGCGCAGTTCTCCCCCGACGACAAGGAGACCTTCATGCGCGGCTTCCTCGGGCGGATGCTCTTTTCGGGCGACGACGTCTACAAGCCCGTCAAGGTGCTGTCGGGCGGCGAAAAGGTGCGCTGCATGCTCTCCCGCATGATGCTCACCGGCGCGAACGTCCTGCTGCTCGACCAGCCCACCAACCACCTCGACCTCGAGTCGATTACGGCGGTCAACAACGGACTCGCCGACTATCCCGGAAACCTGCTCTTTACCTCGCAGGATCACCAGTTTATCGAGACGATCGCCAACCGGATCATCGAGATCCACATGGACGGCACGATCACCGACCGGATGGGCTCCTACGACGAATACCGCGAGTGGAAGGCCGCGCAGGGCTGAACCCGCCGCAAAGCCGGACACAGACGCCCCCGGGGCCGCCATCGGCGGTCCCGGGGGTTTTCGCGCGGAGGAAGGCGCGGGCGCGGGGCGGGCTTGCGCCGTCCCCATGGGACGGCGGGCGGTTCCGCCGCTTCGCGGCGGCCCGCTCCCGCGCTTCGCGCGGGCAAGCCCGCCCCGCGCCCGCTTTCTCTCGTGAAGAAAGCGGCGCAGAGAAGCGTTCGCCGAAGGTCCGCGGCCCGGAAAAGGGCCCCGCCCTCGAAAAGCCCCGGCGTTCCGTCAGGAACGCCGGGGCTTTTCTCACCCGCCGCCTTTTTGGAAAGGCGGGCGAAAGGGTTAAGCCTTGAACACGGGGGGCGTCGGGCACGGCCGGCCCGCAAAACACCGGAGCCTTCGTCCGGAACTTCTAATCCGTGGGCGAGTTGGGCTCGACGACGGGTTCTGCGGCGGAGGGATCGGGCTTTTTGGAGATCACGCCCGCGAGAACCATCGAGGCTTTGGCTGAGGCGGGGCCGATCATCTCATAGAGCACCGCGGAGGAGAGGATGATGGTCGAGAGCAGGGTGCCCATCTCGGGCGGGAGCATCCGCTGGCCGAGCACGGCAAGGCCGATCGATACCCCGGCCTGCGGGATGAGCGCGAGGCCGAGATAGTTGCGGGTGGCGGCGTCGCATTTGGCCGCCGCCGCGCCGAGGAAGGCGCCCGCGTATTTGCCCGCGATGCGCACGATGAAGTAGCCCACGCCGATGATGCCCGCGCTCGCCAGCGCGGGCACGTTGAGCCGCATGCCCGAGAGCACGAAGAAGAGGAGCAGCACGGGCGGCGCGAAGGCGTTGAGCTGCTTAAAGAGCTTTTTACTGCCGCTGATGTTGCAGTAGGCGGTGCCGCAGGCCATGCAGGAGAGCAGCGGGGAGACGTCGAAGAGGGTGCACACCCCCGACACGCCGAGGATGATCGCCACGACGAGCACCAGCCGGTGGTCCTGCGAGCGGCCCTCGGTGATGAGCCGGCTGAGGAGCCAGCCGCCCAGGACGCCCACCGCGAGCGCCGCGAGGTTGAGGAAGAGCGGGCGCAGCACGAGGCCGAAGTCCATGGCGCGGCTGTCGTTGAGGTTCTGCACGACGACGGTGCAGACGCTGAAGGCGATGAGGGAGACGGCGTCGTCAAGCGCGACCACCTGGAGGATGATGTTGACGAACGGCCCCTTCGCATGGTACTGCCGGATGGTCATGATGGTGGAGGCGGGCGCGGTGGCGCAGCCGATTGCGCCGAGCAGCAGCGAGAAGGGCACCGGCAGGCGGAAGATAAAGATCATCGTGAGGGTGACGGCGGCGGCCGCGACGAGCGATTCCGCGAGGGTGATGGCGATGACCTTGGCCCCGCTCTTTTTGAGGGCGGAGAGCTTGAAGTAGCGCCCCACGCCGAAGGCGATGAAGGCGAGCGCCACGTCGTTGACGAAGTCCATGTGCCGGATGACGGAGACCGGGATCAGCCGGAGCGCCCAGGGGCCGATCAGGATGCCCGCAAGGATGTAGCCGGTGACGTTGGGCAATCGCAGCCGTTTGGTAAGACGCGTGACAAAAAAGCCCGCGAACAGCATGAGCGCCAGCGAGAGAACGATCTCGGCGGCGGTGCTGACCTGTTCCACCCGTTCGAGCATGGAAAGCCCCCCTTTTGCGCAGGGATGCCCCTGTTTTTTGGTAGACCCATTGTAGCGCAAACCGCAGCCGAATGCAACAGTTTACACAAAAATAAAAACGATTGTCCCGGTCCCTTATGGGGAACATGAACAATCGTTTTCGTTATGTGGGCACGATTGGGTCGGCCTTCCCATCGGGCGCCAGCCGGTAGATCTCCCAGCAGCCGCGCTCGCCGGGAAGCTCCTCCATTGCCGCGCGCACGCCCGCCGCGTCCCCGGGCGGGAAGCGCAGCGAGATGCCGCAGGAGGCGGAGACGGCGCGCGGCGTGGGCATCACCGTGACGGGGAACCGCCCCGTGAGATGCTTTTCCGCGCGCATCGCGCTGTGCGTGGAGGAAAAGACGATCACGCAGCAGTCCATCAGAGGGAGACGACCTTTCCGGCGCGCTTCATCCGCTCGACGATGTCGTACATGTTGCTCACGGTCCCGACCTGAAGCTTGTCGGCGATCCCGTAGAAGTTGAGGCAGGTCCCGCAGACGAGGATGTCCACGCCTTTGCCGGCAAGCTCGCACAGGTGCCCGGCGACCTGGTCGTTGAGGGTGGGCAGCTTGACCCCGCCGTTCATGAAGAGCACCGCCTCCGGCAGGTCGTCCGACTGGGAGAGGGTGTAGAAAAACATCTTCATGAGCGAGCCGCCAAGCTCGGGGTCGCCCTCGCCCACCGTCTCCCGGCCGACGAAGACCGCCCACGAGCGGTCCGCGGGTCCGGCGTCCCGCGCGTCCGCGCCGGACGGGCCGGCCTGCTCGCAGGGGGCCTTGGTAAAGTCGATCGAAAAGACGCCGTCCGCGCTCTGCACCGTGGTGCGGTAGCCCTGGCTGTCCGCCAGCCGCTGGAGATTCTCCACCGCCGTCGCGTTATCGGCCTCGACGGTAAATTCCGCCGCGCCCCCGTCGATCTCCTTTTTTGCCAGCACCACCGGAATGGGGCAGAGCTTGCCCTTCGCGTCCACCAGAATACCCATGCTAAAGACCTCCTGTCCGTTCGTTCAGATTCTGTTCCTATTGTACCCCGCCGGCGGGAATTTTTCAAGCCGCGCAAGGCGCCCGACGGGGCGGAAAACCGACGAAGATCCCGCAGGAAAGGGAGTTCTTGTCGAAAATGTAATTGGCAGGATTCGGTAAATGTGCTATACTGACTTAATAGGGATTTTCAGACGGAGCGATCCGGATGCGCGGATCGCCATGACGGACCCCGCGAGAGAGGGCGTTGACAGATGGCTCAGGGGAAACTTGAAAAACGGTGCAGCAGCCGGCTGTGCAGGTGCGTCCTATCCCTTGCGGGCGGGACGACGGTGCGCTATGCCGACGAGGGCTTTTTTGATATGGCGGGATTCCCGCGGGAGTATCTCGAGACCTCCTGCGGGGGCTCGCTGAAAACGGCGTCCCCGCAGTTGTACGGACAGATCTGCGCGATGCGGGAGCAGCCGGACAATCCGGGCCGGGGAGAGGCCGAGTTCCGCTACCAGCGCGCGGACGGCACCGAGCTGTGGCTCTACCTCAACGGCGGCCTGGCGGAGCTGGAGGGGGAGCGGAGGCTCGAATGCCTCTTCCTCGACGTCACCGAGCTGGTGGTCGCCAGGACCCGCCTGGAGAACATCACCAACACGATCCCCGGCGGGGTCGTGCAGCTTTCATTCGGTGAAGACTGGCGCATCCTCTACGCGAACGACGGGTTCTACCGCTTGAACGGCTATACCCGCCAGGAGTACCGGGCGCTCGCGGGGGACCTCTTCATCCGCCTGATGCACCCGGACGACGAAGCCGTCTTTGAAACGGCGGTCCGGGAGATGATCGGGACCCGGCAGACCGGGGTGGCGGACTACCGCGTCCGCCAGAAGGACGGGAGCTGGCGCTGGAGGGTCGCCTACGGAAAGATGATCGGCAGCACCGAGGAGGGCGTGCCGGTCATCCAGTGCGTGATCCTGGACAACGAGGAAAAACGGCAGCTCGAGCAAAAGCTCGAGCTGGAAAACGAGCGCTACCAGGCGGTGGCGCAGATGTCCGACGGGGTGCTGTGGGAGTATAGCGCCGCGGAGGACGTGGCGATCGTCCCTTACAGCGTGCGCAGCGTGCTGGTCGACCAGATGCGCACGCCCGGGTTTTCGGACAGCGCCTACGCGCAGGGCACGGTCCACCCGGAGGACCTCCCCCGGCTGGAGCAGTTCCGAAGGGAGCTGCGGGAGGGAAAGCCGCACATTCTCTTCGAGTTCCGGGCGCGGCAGCCGGGCGGCGGGGAATACCGCTGGCACCGGGCGGAGGGGGTCACCCTCTGCGACGCCGACGGCCGCCCGGCGCGTACGGTCGGGCGTACGGCGGACATCGACCGGGAAAAGCGGGAGCGCCTGCGCCTGCGGGATGCCGCCGAGCGCGACCCGATGACGGGGCTTTACAACCGCTCGGTCGTCCAGCGCCTGATCGACGAGCGGTTCGAGCAGGACCCGCCCGTGCGGACCGGCAGCCTCTTTGTGGTGGACATCGACAATTTCAAGGCGGTCAACGACCGCCTCGGGCACCTCTTCGGGGACGTCCTGCTCACCAACATCGCCAAGGCGATGCGGGAGACGGTGCGTCCGGGGGACATCCTCGGGCGGATCGGCGGGGACGAATTCGTCGTGTTCCTGCCGGGCGCCTCCCGCGCGGAGGGGGAGCGGATCGCCGGCGAGCTGGTCGCGCGCGTCTCGCGCATCTACGCGGGAGAGTTCACCGACCTGCAAATCACGGCGAGCGTCGGCGTCGCGGACTGCCCCCGGTGCGGCGATCATTACGTGGAGCTCTTCCGCAAGGCGGACCGCGCGCTCTACCGCGCCAAAAGGCACGGCAAGGACCGCGCCGAGGCCTATGAGCCGGACGGTCGCGGCGCGGACGGGGAGGAGAGCCTGCTCAACCTCTACGAGATGGACCGCCCCGAGGTGCGCTGGCAGGACGGCGAGATGGAGAGCATGCTCGACCTCTTTCCGCGCATCCTGAGCTCCAGCAAGGACATTGACAGCGCGATCTACCTGATGCTCGACCGCATCGGGGAATACTGCCGCGCCGCCGACGTGGGCATCCTGGAACGCACCCCCAAGGGGGACCGCCTGCAGGCCACCTACCTGTGGAAGCAGGGGACCGGGCGGGTGCCGATCAGCTCGGAGGAGGCCTTCTCCTTCTCCCAGTGGCCCGGCTACCTCCAGCGGTTCGAGGAGGGGGTCTACACAGAGCCGGACGGGACCATGCTGCCGGGCTGCGTGCGCCCGGACCGTCGCTGCGCGCTGCTCCAGTGCGGCATTTACGACGAGGGGGCGTTCAGCGGCTGCGTGATCGTCTGCGACCGCGGCGGCAGGCACGACTGGACCCGGCAGGAGATCGCGCTTACGCTGGGGTTCGCGCGGGCGGTCACCCCCTACATCCTCAAGCGGCGCACCGCCGCCGAGGCGCAGTACCGGCTCGACCGCGCCCTCAACTTCGACGAGCTCACCGGGCTGCTCTCGCTGGGCAGCTTCAAGGAGCGCGCCGCCGCCTATCTGGCGGCCTCTCCGCGGTCCCGGTGCGCCATCATCTATTCCGACATCGTCAACTTCAAATACATCAACGACGCCTACGGCTTCACCACCGGCGACGAGGTGCTGCGCGACTTTGCCCGCGCGATCACCGAGCGGGGCGGTGCGGTCTGCTCCACCCGCCTGGGCAACGACAGCTTCATCTCCCTCACCCGGTACGAGTCGCTCGACCAGCTCGAAAAGCACATCTCCCGCATCGACCAGGAGTTCAACGCCGGCGTCCGGGAGAAGCTGCCGGGCAGCAACGTCATGGTCGCGTCGGGGGTCTGCCCCCTCTCGCTCACGCAGGGGGACCTCGTGGAGGCGATCGACAACGCCAACATCGCGCGCAAAAGCATCAAGGGCTTCCACAAGGGGGGCTGTGCGATCTTCGAGGAGGGGATGAAGCGCCGCCTCTCCGCCGAGGCGCAGATGGCCAACCGGATGGAGTACGCGCTGGAAAACCGGGAGTTTGTCGTCTATCTCCAGCCCAAGGTGGCCCTGCGGGACGGCCGGATGGTCGGCGCGGAGGCGCTGGTGCGCTGGCGGCGGCAGGACGGGAGCATTATCCCGCCCGACGAGTTCATCCCCTTCTTCGAGCGCAACGGCTTCGTCACCCGCATCGACCTCTACGTGCTCGACCGGGTGCTTGAGCGGATGAGCGTGTGGAAGGCCGCGGGCAAGCGGCTGGTGCCGCTGTCGGTCAACATCTCCCGCATCCACGGGGACAGCCCCAACCAGGCGGAAAAGATCCTCGAGCTCACCCGGCGGTGGGGGATCGAGCCCGCGATGATCGAGTTCGAGCTCACCGAGACCGCCCTCTTCCAGAACGCGGGGCGGGTGCGCTCCCTGCTGGAAAAGCTGATGGAGATGGGCTTCGGCGTGTCGATCGACGATTTCGGCGCGGGGTATTCCTCCCTCAACGTGCTGCCCTCCATCCCGGCGAACATCCTCAAGCTCGACAAGGGCTTTTTGCAGGGTCGGGGCTTCAACGAGCGCAACCGCACGCTGGTGCGGCATATGATCTCGATGGCGGTCGACCTCAACTTCCGGGTCATCTGCGAGGGGGTCGAGACGGCGCAGGACGTCGAGTTCCTGCGCGCGGTGGGTTGCGACATGGCGCAGGGCTACTATTTCGCCAGGCCGATGCCGATCGATGAATTTGAAGAGCGCTGGATGGAGTGACCGTCCGGTGTGAGAGAGAGGGGGAACGCCCGTTGGAGATCACGGAGACGCCGCTTTTCGTGGGTTTTTCCGGAGAGGAGACCCGCCACCTGCTCGGCTGCATCGGCGCGCGGGAGCGGACGTGCCTGCCCGGGGAACCGCTGCTGCCGCCGGGGGAGAGCCGCCCGCACGCGGGCGTCCTGCTCGAGGGCGGCGCGGCGGGCAAAGATGCGTGCGCAAACCTTGCACCGGGGGATTTTTTCCTCGCGGAAGGGCCTGCACGGCCGGCGGCGGGGCCTGACGGGGCACGCGCGGTGATCTTCCGGGTCGACCGGGCGCGCGCCGTCTGCGGGGCCTCCTGCCCCTACCACAGGGTGATGGCGGAACGGTTCGACCGGCTCGCGCGGGCGTGGAGCGCGGCCGGATAGAAGACGGGAAAACCGGGGCGGCGGGCTTTGCCCGCC